>NZ_JOGH01000046.1:0-45811 GCF_000721345.1 Kitasatospora sp. NRRL B-11411
TGCGGTCGCGAGGGAGTCCAGGTCAGGCGTCACAACCGACCTTTGGACTCCCTCGCTTCATCTCATGCGCTTCAGGTGCCCTTGGCATCAACCATCTAGCTCCTGGCCGACGGTGTCCGCGACCGGGCCTACCCCGGCGCCGTATGGGCCGTCGGCGACCCGGCCGGATTCCGAGCGGGCGGCGCCGCCGGTGTCCTCGACCCCGCCCGCCCGGGCACCCCGATGCTGCCGGACACCGTCTTCGACGTCGCCAGCCTCACCAAGATCCTCGCCGTCTGGTCCACCGTCGGCACGCTCTGGGAGGACGGCCTCCTCCCCCTCGACGAACCGCTCGGCGCCTTCTGGCCCGAGGTAACCGGGCACCCCCTCGGCCGGGCCACCGCACGGAACCTGCTCACCCACACCGCCGGCCTCCCGCCGCCGTCCGCGAAGGCGTCCTCCACGAAGCCCTCCACCGCCGCCCGGGCGAAGCCGTCGACTACACCGACCGCGCCGCCCTCGTCCTCGGCTACCTCGCCGAACACCTCTCCGGCCACCACCTCCGCGGCACCGCCCACGACTTCTCCGCCCGCCTCCTGAACGGCGTCTGCGGAATCGCCGGCGCCTTCTCCACCGCCGACGACCTCGCCCGATTCCTCCACCACCTGCTCACCCCCTCCCCCACCGGACAGGCCGGCTTCGGCCCCACCTGGACCAAGGAGTCCCTGACCGTCCACACCGGCCAACTGACCCCCGCACGCGGCCTGTTCTGGCACCCCGCCCCGGGCACCGACCCCTGCGACGACACCTGGGTCCACTACGGCTTCACCGGCACCGGCATCTGGATCTCCCCCAGCCGGCAAACCTGGGCCGTACTGCTCACCAACAAGCTCTACTACACCCGCGACCGGCAACCCCTCACCGACATCCGCAACGCCTTCCGGAAACTCGCCTTCGGCGAACGGCCGACCCGGACCTGACCGCAACCGGAAGTTGTCGGCCGCACCGCACCCGCCACGACTACCTCGATCGGGGATCGGGGCGGTGGGAACTCGCGGAAGCAGCGGGGTGGCGGTGGCGGGGTGGTCACCGGCCGCCGGGTCGGGGTTACTCGTCGGCCCGGCCGGTGAGGCAGGCCGGGCAGGTGCCGTGGAGTTCGACCCGGTGGTGGACGTCGGCGAAACCGGACCGTCCGGCGGTGCGTGCGGCCCAGGTCTCGACCTCGGCGGAGTCGACGGCGAGGCTGTGGCCGCAGCGGCGGCAGATCAGGTAGTGCCGGTGTCCGGGCCCGGGGCGGTGGCGGTACAGCCGTTCGCCGGAGTCGTCCCGCACGACGTCCACGAGTCCCGCCCCGGTGAGTGCGGCCAGGGTGCGGTAGACGGTGGACAGGCTCACCCCGGTGCCGGCCGAGGCCATGCGCAGGTGCAGGAGTTGGGCGCTGGTGAATCCCGGGCAGGCTGCCAGGGCCCGGCGCACGAGCGCCTGTTGCGGGCTCTCCCGCCCGGCCCGGGCGGCCGGTTCCGGGGACCGGGTCATGGGCCGGCCCGGCGGACCGGGGCCCGGCGGACCAGCGCCGTGGCGGCGTAGCAGGTGGCGGCGACGGCCATGATGGCGAAACTGGGCGGCAGTTGGGGCACGACCGCACTGAGCGTGAGCCCGCCCCACATCTGCAGCACGGCGAGTGCGGCGGAGAGGGCGAGCGCCCGGTAGGGGCGGTCGGTGAGGCGGACCGCGGCCCCGGCGGGTGCGGCGAGCAGGCCGAGCAGCAGCAGCGAGCCGACCGCCTGGGTGGCTTCGGCGGCGCAGGCCCCGACCAGGACGAGGAAGCCCGTGCCGAGGGCGCGGGCCGGCACGCCGCGCGCGGTGGCGACGGCTTCGTCCAGGCTCGCGAACAGCAGGGGCCGGGCGATGAGCAGGGTGGCGGCGGTGACGGCGAGGGCGATCAGCACGGCGGTGGCGGTCCGGGCGCTGTCGAGGCCGTAGAGGGAGCCGAACAGCACGCTGGTGCCCGCGTTGCCCTGGGTGGTGGAGCGGTGGGTGGTGTAGAGGGTGAGGAAGAAGGTGCCCAGGCCGAGGATCCAGGAGAACAGGGTGCCGATGACGACGTCGTCGGGGCGGCCGCGGCGGCCGAGGAGTCCGAGCAGCACGGCTGCGCCGATGGTGGCGGCGAACAGGCCGAGCCGCAGGTCGTAGCCGCCGGCGAGGGCGGCCATGGCGCCGGTGAAGGCGACGTGGCTGAGGGTGTCGCCGGTGAAGGTCTGGGCGCGCAGGACGAGGAAGTGGCCGATCAGGCCGGAGGCGAGGGCGATGGCGGTGCCGGCGATCAGGGCGTGCTGGAAGAACGGCTGGTGGAGGGTGGTCATGCGGGTCCTCCGGTCGGCAGCGGGGTCCGGCCGGACCTGTCGCGCAGGGCCCGGGCGAGGTGGGCGAGCAGGTACCCGGCGAAGGCGAAGGTGGTCACGCAGAAGCCGAGGGGGTAGGGCTGGTAGTAGGCGGTGAGCAGGCCGAGCCAGCAGGCGGCGAGGCCCAGGAGCACGGCGAGCGCGAGGCCGAGGGCGGGCCGGGCGGTGAGTTGCCGGGCGGTGGCGGCGGGCACGACCAGGAGTGCGAAGACCAGCAGGCTGCCGGTGATCTGGCCGGCCTCGGCCGTGGCAGCGCCCAGCAGCAGCAGGAAGGCAGTGCCGAGCGGGCGCACGGGCACGCCGCGGGCGGCGGCGACGTCCGGGTCGAGGGAGGCGAACAGCAGGGGTCGGCCGACCAGTGCCAGGACGGCCAGGACCAGGCCGCCGGCCGCGGCGAGCAGGACGACCTGGTCGGTGGTGATGCCGAGGAACGTCCCGAACAGCAGGGCCTGCGGGCCGCCGAGCAGTCCCTTGTAGAGCGTGACGAAGAGGAACCCGCAGGCCAGCGCGAGCGCCTGGACGGTGCCGGTGGCGGCGGACTCCTCGGCGCCCCCGGAGCGGCCCCGCTCGCGCAGCGCGGCGATGACCAGCGCGCCCGCCAGGCAGGCACCGAGGTAGCCGAGCGGGACGGAGAGGCCGAGCAGGGTGGCGAGCGCGGCGCCGGGGAAGGCCACCACGGACAGGGTGTGTCCGGCGAAGGTCTGTCGGCGCAGCACCATGAACCAGCCGACGACGCCCGCCACCACGGCGACGACGGTGCCGGCGCGGAAGGCGTTGACCATGAAGGGGTAGGACCACATCTGCTGGAAGTCGGCGAGCAGGTTCCAGGAGAAGGCCGGTGCGGCGGGGTCGGCTAGCAGCACGGGCCACAGCTCCCGCAGTCCTCGGGCACGCCGACGACGACCAGGCGGCCGGCGGCGGTGGTCAGCACCTCGACGGGGGCGCCGTACAGGCGGCTGAGGGTGGTGGAGGTGATCACTTCGGCGGGCGGTCCGGAGACGGCGCGGCCTTCGGCGAGGTACACGACCCGGTCGAGGTGGTGCAGGATCGGGTTGACGTCGTGGGCGACCATGACGACCGAGACGCCCTCGTCCCGGCAGATCCGGCCGAGCAGGGCGGCCGTGGCGCTCTGGTTGGGCAGGTCGAGGCTGTCGAGGGGCTCGTCGAGCAGCAGCAGCCGGGGGCGGGTGACCAGGGCCTGGGCGAGCAGCAGGCGCTGCTGCTCGCCGCCGGAGCACTGGCCGATCGGCCGGTGGGCGTAGGCGGTGGCACCCACCTGCTCGACGACCTCCCGGACCCGCTCGCGCTCGGCGCGGCGGCGGGCCCGGTGGAGACCGGGTACCGGGACGCCCCAGCGGTGGCCGTCCAGGCCGAGGCGGACGATGTCGGTGCCGCGGATGCGGACGCCCGCGTCGAAGCTGCGGCGCTGCGGCAGGTAGCCGATGCGGTCGCGGGGCGGGAGGCGCAGTTCGCCCGCGGTGGCGGGGACCGCGCCGAGCAGGGTCTTGACGAGGGTGGACTTGCCGACCCCGTTGGGGCCGAGGACGGCGGTGAACTCCCCGGCCCCCACGGTCAGGTCGACGCCCGACCAGAGCGGGCGGCCGCCGATCCGCACGGCCGCGCCGCGCAGTTCCAGCACGGGTTCGGCGAGGGGTGCGGCGGGTGCCGAGGGCCCGCTCGGTGCGGGAGGTGCGGGGGGTGCGGGGGGCGAGGCGGGCCCGGTCGGTGCGGCGGTCACTTGCCGGTCGCCTGCTTCAACGCGTCGGCGATGCCCCGGAGTTCGGCGGTCTGCCAGTCCTGGAAGGAGGCGTTCGCCGGGTCGGGCGTCTCGGTGACGGTGGCCACCGGGATGCCCTGGGCCTTGGCGGCCTCGGCCTGGGCCTTGATGTCCGGGGTGTCGTTCTGCCTGTTGTAGATGTAGACCTTGATCTGCTGGGCGGTGATCTGCGCGTCGGCGGCGCTCTTGTCGGCGGCCGTCGGGTCGGTGCCCTCGCTGACCGCGTCGAGCAGGCCCTCGGGGGTGAGGAGCTTGAGGCCGAGGCCCTCGGCAAGCGGGGTGACGATCGACTCGGAGGCGCCGATCGGGGTGCCGGCGTACTGCGTCCTGATCCGGTCGATCAGCTGGTCGTAGGGGGCCAGGGCGCCCGCCAGGAAGGTCGCCTTCTGCTGGTCGAAGTAGGCGGCGTCGGCCGGGTCGAGCTTCTTGTAGTCGGCGGTGATCTGCTCGACGACCTGGTGGACGCTCGCCGGGGAGTACCACTGGTGCGGGTTGCCGCCCTCCTTGACGCCGACCAGGTCGCCGACCTTGAGGGCGGTGCGACCGGGGGCCGGGTTGGCGGCCGTCAGCTTGTCCGCCCAGGTGTCGTAGCCGATGCCGTTGGTGATGACGTACTGGGCGTCCGCGACGGTGCGGCCGTCGGCCGCCGTCGGCTCGTAGTCGTGCGGGTCGGCGTCCGGATTGCTGATGATGTTCGTCACCTCGGCGTGCTCGCCGCCGAGTTGGGCGGCTATGGAGCCCCAGAAGCTCTCGGCGGCGGCCACCCGGACGGTCTTCCCGGTGGTGCTCGACGCCGCCGGGGCGTCGGACTTCGCGGGACTGGTCGAGCAGGCGGCGGTGGCGGCCAGGGCCAGCGCGGCGGCGGTGGCGGCGGTGAACCGGACGGGGCGTGCGGGCGCGGGGATGCGCATGGCGAAGGTGCTCCTCGGAAGGGTGGTGCGAACGCCCTCACCATAGATGGAAACGGTTTTCATCTCCAGATTCTTGAGGAGAATATGAAAATCATTGCCGAATCTTGACCCGGGCAGCGCCGGGGACCGCGCAGGCCGCCGCGGTTATTCAGTGAATATGATAACGATTGTCATATCAGTGCTGCCCGTGGTTCAGTGGTGCCGCCCCCCGCTGCCCGACTCCGGAGCACTCCCCGTGGATTCCGTTCCTCCGCTCGTGACCGCCCTGCGCGGTATCGCCGAACGCCCCGCGCTGATCGGCCACGACGGCCGACCGGTCAGCGGCGCCGCGCTCCTGGGCGGGACGGTGCCGGCCGACGTGCTGTCGCAGGCCCTGGCGGCCCGGGTGCGGGCCGCCAGGACGGCGACCCGCGAAGAGGACCCGCAGGAGCGGCGGCTGCAGTACTGGGCGAGCGTGCTGGGCCCGCCGCCGATCCGGCACACCGTGCTGCTGCCACCGGCCGAGCTGGGTGTCGAACTGGCGCTGGCCACCCTGCTGGCCGGCGGCACGGTCGTCTGCGGCGACCCGGACCGGCCCCTGGCCGACCTGCTCGCCGAGCTGGCCCGGTCGCGCTCCACCCACCTGAGCCTGCCCTCCGAACTGCTGTGGCGGATGAGCGGGTCAACAGACCTGCCCACCGAAGACCTCGGCGAGCTGCGGCGGGTCCTGCACATCGGTCCCGAACCGCGCCAGCAGGACGTGTACGCCGCCGTCGAGGCGCTGGGCGCGGTCGTGGCGCACGTCCGCGAGCCGGGCAGCAGTGCCGAGGCGTCCGACACCGCCCTGCGGGAGGTCGTCGCCGCCGCCACCGACGCGGCGTGGAAGCAGCTCATCGGCGTCACGGCCGACCAGGCGCGGGTGTTCACCGAACGCCTGGACGCCGCCGTGCTGGCCTCGATGCTGCTCGCCCTGCGCCGCGACGGCGTCTTCGCCGAGCCCGGCCGGGGCCACCCGCTCGCCGAGGTCCTCCGCGCGGCCCGGGTGGCACCCGCGCACCACCGGCTGGTCGAGCGGTGGCTGGAGGAGCTGACCGCCCGCGGGCTGACGGCCCGGCACGGCGACCTGTTCCGCGCCGAGCGCTGGGTCGACACCTCGGAGGTCGCCCGGGCCTGGCGGCTGGCCGCCGACGCCTGGACGGGCTCGCTCGGCTCGGCCACCGTCATCGACCACCTGCGCGGCAGCGCCGAGCGGCTTCCCGCGCTGCTGTCGGGCGAGGAGCGGGCCGTCTCGCTCCTGCTGCCCAAGGGCAGCCTGCGGGTGGTCGAGGCGCTCGCGGCCAGGACCGCGGCGGGCCGCTACCGGGCCGCCGTCCTCGGTGCGGCGCTCCGGCGGATCGCCGCCGGGCACCGCGGGCCCGGCCCGCTGCGGGTCCTGGAGGTCGGTGCCGGCGTCGGGACCGCCACCGACGCGGTTCTCCGGGCCCTCACCGCGGCGGGCTGTCCCGGCACGGGGGTGGAGTACCTCTGCACGGATCCGTCCGACGTGCTCCTGGCCGCCGTCCGCGCCCGGGTCGGCCGCCACCCCCACCTGCGGTTCGAGCTCTTCGACCCGCACGGTCCCGGCCCCGGGCCCGCGGCCGGCCCGTTCGACGTGGTGGTCTCCGACGGCGTCCTGGGCTCCGCCGCCGATCCGGACCCGGCCGCCCGGCGGCTCGCCGGGCTGCTCGCCCCGGGCGGATGGCTGCTGCTCAATGAACCGGCGCGCACCCGCCTGGAGTTCCTCGTCTCCGGAGCGTTCCTGCCCCACCTCCGGCCGGGGGACGCCAGGACCGGTCCGGGCGCGCCCGCGCCCGGTGCCGCCCGGTGGCGCGCGGCCCTCGCCCGGGCGGGCATCCGCACCGTGTCGGCCGTCACCGGCGACGACCACCCCGTCACCCTGCTCGGGGACCAGCTCTTCGCGGCCCGGGCCGGGGGCTGACACCCGCTCCCCCAGAACGGCGACTTCGCGGCCCGGGCCGGGGTCTGACACCCGCTCCCCCAGAACGGCGAGGGGACCGCAGCGCTGGGCTGCGGTCCCCTCGCTCCGGTCTCACGGCGTCAGCAGGCCGCGTTCGTACGCCTTCGCCAGCCGGCGCGGAACGAGGTGCTCGCGCCCGTCGACGGTGACCGGGACCAGGTGCGGGGCCGCGGCCTTCCAGTGGGCGCGGCGGTGACGGGTGTTGCTGCGGGAGGTCTTCCGCTTGGGGACGGCCATCATGGGCTCCTATCGGACGGTGGTGGGGTAAGGCAGCAGCGCCGTCTCGCGAGCGTTCTTGATCGCGGCGGCCATCGCGCGCTGCTGCTGGACGGTCAGCCGGGTCACCCGGCGAAGGGGGCACCTCCCGGCCGGAGGCCGGGGGAGGATCTTCCCGCGGTCGGAGACGAACTTCCGCAGCCGGGTGGTGTCCTTGTGGTCGATGTACTCGATGCCCGCCTCGATCAGCGGGTTGGGGCGCGGTCTGGCCGGCCGGGGCCGGGGCGCTCGGCCGTCTCGGGTTCTTCCTTCCGTTCAGGAGACGGGTTCGAGCAGGTCCTCGAAGGCGTCGGGGAGTGCCTTCCAGCCCTGTTCGCCCGTCAGCAGTTCGGCGTCGGTGAGCAGGCAGGAGTCGAGCAGCTCGGTGATCCCGTCGGCGTCCAGGCCCTCGGCGGTGAAGACCAGTTGCTGGATGCGGTCGCCGTGCTGCGGGTGCCAGTCGAGGGCGGCCGCGGCCCGGCGCTGGGGCGGGTAGTGCTCCCACTGCGCGTCGGGCAGCACGGCCAGCCACGGTCCGCACTCCTCGACCGCCAGGTTGGCCCCGGCCGCGTCCCAGGCCAGCATCAGCTCGGGGCGGTTGGCCAGCCAGAACCGGCCGCGGCTGCGCTGTGCGGCCGGGACGAGCAGTTCCAGCGCGTCGTGCAGCCGCTCGGGGTGCAGCGGGCGGCGGCGCTCCCACACCAGGGTGGCCACGCCCGCCTCGTCGGCCTGCTGCGGCAGCAGCGCCAGGGCCGGGTTGACCCGGTCGCGGGCGGCGGGCACGTCGAAGCCGCCGAGTGCGGCCCGCAGCAGTTCGCCCGTCCCGAGCACCACGCGCCGGGCGGTGGGGTGCAGTTGGCGCAGCATCGCGATCCCGGCGTCGCCGCCGCGGGCGACGGCGAGGGTGGTGGCGTACTCGATCTGGTGGGCGAGCGCCTCGGCCCGGGTGCGGAGGTCGTCCGCGGAGGTGTGCTCGGCGTGCTCGGCGAGGTCGTCGGAGACGGAGAGTTCGCCGATCAGCCGGTCGGGGTCGAGTGCGGCGACCACTCCGGCGAGCTCGATCAGCTCGGCCATCGGGCGGCCGTCCACCTCGCCCTCGGCGATCACCTCGACCACCGGGTGCGGGTCGCTGCCGCCCCACAACTCGACGATCGCCAGGCCGTGTTGACCGGCTTCGGCGAGGTCGGCCAGCTCGGGCAGCAGGTCCTCGCGCACCGCGCAGCAGGGGCAGCCGTTGGACAGGGGCAGTTCGCCGGTGTCGAACACGCCTTCGCTGTCGCGCAGTTCGCGGTGGACGGTGCCGCGGTCGGCGTCGCGCAGGTCGTGGTGGAGGACCACGCCGCCGACCGCGCCGTCGAGCAACTCCTTGACGGCGCGGCGGCGTTCGGCCCGGTGCAGGCCGACCACCACCACGACGGGGAGCCTGAGGTGTGCGGGCACCGCGCTCACCAGCTCGACTTGCGCACGCCCGGCAGCTGTCCGGCGTGGGCCATGGCGCGCAGGTTGATCCGGGACAGGCCGAAGGCGCGCTGGTAGCCGCGCGGGCGGCCGTCCACGGCGTCCCGGTTGCGCACCCGGGTGGCGCTGGCGTCCCGCGGCTGACGGGCCAACTCGGCTTGCGCGGCGGCGCGTTGCTCCGGCGTGCTGGCGGGGTACGCGATGGTCCGCTTCAGCTCGGCCCGGCGCTCGGCGTAGCGGGCGACCAGGGTGCGGCGCCGCTCGTTCTTGGCGATCTTGCTCTGCTTGGCCATCAGACCTTCTCCCCCCGGGCGCGGATCCGGGCGACGGCCGCCTCGATCCCGATGGTGTCGACGGTCTTGATCCCCTTGGCGCTGAGCACGAGGCGGACGTGGCGGCCCTCGCTGGGCAGCCAGTAGCGCTTGCGCTGGATGTTCGGGTCGAAGCGGCGCGGGGTGCGGCGGTGCGAGTGGGAGATCGCGTTGCCGAATCCCGGCTTGCGGCCGGTCAGTTGGCAGTGGGCGGACATCGGTGCTCCGTTCCAGGCAGGTTGATGGGAGTACTCTACATGAAAATGGATTTCATTTTGCTACAGTCGTGCCCTACCCCCGATGCCGGACAGCCGGCCGAACCGAAGGACCCCCGTGGCACGCAACGAACTGCGCCCGATCATCAAGCTCCGCTCCACCGCCGGAACGGGCTACACGTACGTCACCCGCAAGAACCGCCGCAACGACCCCGACCGCCTGGTGCTGCGCAAGTACGACCCGGTCGTCAGGCAGCACGTCGACTTCCGCGAAGAGCGCTGACCCCCTCACCCCGAAACCCCGAAACCCCGAAACCCCGAGACCCCGAACCGCCAGGAGGAACAGCGAAGTCCGGCATTCGCCCCGCGTACCGCCCCGTGATCGACGTCGAGGTCTCCTCGGCCGGCCGTCCCCTCCGACCCGATCAGGCCGGGCCCGGGTCCGGGACGGTCGAGGCGGCGGCGGCGCGGCGGCGCAGACCGGCCAACAGGCCGTGCCGCGGGGCGAAGGTCCAGCAGAGCAGGAACACCGCCGTCGCCACCAGGACGATCAGACCGCCCGCAGCGAGGTTCCAGGCGTAGGACAGGTACAGGCCCGTGAGCGAGGAGAGCGCTCCGATCACCGGGGCCAGGACCATCATCGTGCCGATCCGGTCCGTCAGCAGCCGCGCGCACGACGCCGGTGTGATCAGCAGCGCGAGCACCAGGACGTTGCCGACCGCCTGGAGCGAGATCACCACCGTCACGGTGACCAGCGCGTAGAGCACCGCGTCCAGCAGCAGGACCGGCAGGCCCAGCGCGCGGGCGCTCTCCCGGTCCAGGCTGACCGCCACCAGTTCCTTGTGCAGCAGCAGCGCCACCGCGACCAGGACCGTTCCCGCCACCGCCACGGTCAGCACGTCCCCGTCGCCGATGCCGAGGATCTGCCCGAACAGGAAGGACTCCAGCGAACCGCTGTAGCCGGGTGCGGTGCTGAGGACCACGATGCCCAGGCCGAACGCGGCGGCGAAGAAGACGCCGATCACGCTGTCCTCCTTGAGCCGCCGGTTCTGCGAGAAGACGGCGACCGCCAGCGCGGTGGCCAGGCCCGCGACCGCACCGCCGAGCACCAGGCTGGTGTGCAGGACGAAGGCGATGGCGACGCCGGGGAAGACGGCGTGCGAGACGGCGTCGCCGATGAAGGCCATGCCGCGCAGGACGACGTGGCTGCCGATCACCCCCGCGACGATGCCGGACATCGCCGCGACCAGCAGGGCCCGCTGCATGAAGACGTGCTGCCACGGGTCGGTGAGGAAGGCGAGGACGGCGTTCACCGCTCCACCCCCAGGGAGTGCAGCAGCTGGTCGGTGCGGGTGACGCCGAACGTGCGGAGCCAGACGTCCGGGTCGCGCAGGCTGCCGGGACTGGCGTCGGCGACGACGGTGCGGTTCAACAGGCAGAGCCGGGTGCAGGCTTCGGCCGCCGCCGGCAGGTCGTGCGTGGTCATCAGCAGGGCGGTTCCTTCGTCGCGGAGATGGGCGAAGAGAGCGGTCAGCAGGTCCTGGGTCGGTACGTCGAGTCCGGTGAACGGCTCGTCCAGCAGCAGCAGTTCGGGCCGCAGGGCCAGGGCGCGGGCGACCAGGACGCGCTGGCGCTGTCCACCGGAGAGCTCCCCGATCGGGCGGTGGCGCAGGTCGGTGAGGTCCACCCGCTCCAGTGCCTCGTCCACGGCGGCGCGGTCCGCCGCGCCCGGGCGGCGCAGCCAGCCGATCCGGTGGACCCGGCCGCTCATCACGGCCTTCTCCACCGAGAGCGGGAAGTCCCAGACGAACTCGTGGCGTTGCGGCACGTAGCCGACGCTGCCGCGCCGGCGCTCGGCCGGCGCGCCGCCCAGGGTGACGGTGCCGGTCCGGGCGGGGATCAGGGCGAGGACGGCGCGCAGCACGGTCGTCTTGCCCGCGCCGTTGGGGCCGATCAGGCCGACCAGTTCCCCGGCGCGGACGGTCAGGTCCACGTCGTGCAGGACCTCCCGTCCGCCGAGGTGGACACCCAGCCCGCTGATCCGCAGGGCGATCTGACGCTCAGTCACTTCCCGTTCCCCTTCCGCGGCGGCGCACCAGCACCACCGCCGCACAGACGGCGAGGACGGCCGCCGCCGCACCGCCCGACGCCCACGGCACCCACCCCGTCCGCCCGGTCGGCCCAGTAGGCCGGGCCGGCTGGGCCGGGGTGTCCTGCGCGGCGGGCAGGGCCGACAGCGGGTCCTGCGCCCCGACCGAGAAGTGCAGGGTGGTGCGGGCGTCGTGGCTCTGCCCGTCCAGGGTCCTGGCGGTCATCCGGATGCCGAGCCGGTAGCTGCCCGGGGCGGTGAACGCCCAGTTGCCGTGGACGTGGCTGTTGGTCTCGATGCCGGTCTCCTGCGGCAGCGGCCGGGTGCTGTCGAAGACCGGCTCGGGCGTGCCGAAGCTCCCGTTCAGGAAGAGCGTGAAGCGTCCCGGGCCGCGGACCGACTCCAACTGCCAGGTGACCTCGCGGTCGAGGGTGTGGACGACGCTCGGGTCCTGGCTGTTCCAGCCCGGCCACAGGACTCCGCGCTGCTGCACCTGGGGCAGCAGCCAGACCTTCGCGCCGGGGCTGCCGAGGAAGGCGAACGCCGGGTCCGGCGGCACCGTGACGGCGGCGGCGTCCACGGCCTGGAGCACCACGTGGTCGGGGTCGCGCCACACGGGAGCGGTACCGCCGGGAGCGGTACCGCTGTCGTCCCGGATGCCGATGGTCCAGCGCCCCTGGTCGAAGCGCGGCCCGAGGTCGACGTGGCCGTCGGCGATGACGGTCGGCGCGTCGCCGTCGGCGATGACGGTCGGCGCGTCGCTGCCGGCCGCTGCGGCGAAGGGCGCGGACGGGCCCGCGGTGAGGAGCAGGGCCGTCAGGGCGGCGGTGAGGGCGCGCACGGCGCGGCGGGCGGCGGTCACGAGGTGCCCCCGCCCAGGCAGGAGAGCAGTTCGTCGCCGTTGTGGCGCATCATGTCGGTGTAGTGGCGCACGGTCGCGTCGAAGGCGTCGCCGTACAGGGTGCAGACCCGCACGTGCTGGTCCTCGGCGACCTGGGTGAGGACGGCCGCGCGCCGGGCGAGGTTGGGCTCCGTGAAGACCGCGGGGAGCTTCAGGTTGCGGATGGTGGTGGTGAGCCGCTGCACGTCGTCCGCGCTGGGCTCCTGCGCCGGGTTGGGGACGACGAAGCCGGCGACCTTCAGGCCGTACGCCTGGGCGAGGTAGCCGAAGGCGTCGTGGGTGGTGATCAACTGCCGCCGCTCGGCGGGTATCCGGCCGATCCGTTCGGACAGGTAGCCGTCCAACTCGTCCAGTTCCTCCCCGTAGCGGCGGGCGTTCTCCGCGTAGGCCGCCGCTCCGCCGGGGTCGCGCCGGGCCAGGGTGTCCCGGATGAGCTGCACGTACGCCTTGGCGTTCTCGGCGTCCTGCCACAGGTGCGGGTCGATCTCGCCGTGGACGTGCTTGCCGAGGACGGCCTGCGGCAGTTGGTGGACGGCGGCGCCGGGGGGACCGAGGAAGGCGAACGCCGGGTTGTCGGGCACCTTGTCGAGGGCCTTGTTCGGGACGTCGATGACCACCTGGTCGGGCGGCAGCTCCTCCTGCCGGCCGTCCCCGGCCCGCAGGTCGGTGTAGGCGGAGAGCGCGCCGGTGTCGAGGTTGACCGTCAGGTCGGTGTGGCCCTCGTCGATGACGGTGTCCTGCGGGCGGGCCGCTCCGTGCGGGTCCACGCCGACGGCGAAGGTGAAGGTGCCGGAGCCGAGTTCCTGCGGCGCGCCCTGCGGGTTCTTCAACTGGGCGTGCAGCGTGAGGCGGTAGATCCCGGGGGCGGTGAACGCCCAGTTCAGGTGGGTGTGGGCGGCGGGCGGCAGCGAGGTGGTGTCCTTGTCGTCCAGGCCGTCGGCGGAGTCGAAGTACACCTGCGGCCGGCCGAGCGACTGGGTGAGGTAGGCGATCAGGTGGCCGGGGCCCTGGACCTCGGTGGCGGAGAGCAGCACGTCGGAGGAGCGGGTGGCCCCGCGTGCCGCGCCTTCGCCGCGCACCCGCAGGCCGAGCCACGGCACGTCGAGGGCGATGTTCTCCACCAGCGGGATGACGTGCGCGCCGTACGCCTCGGCCGCCTCGGCGAGGGAGACGTTCGGCGAGCCCTCGGGGGCGTTGGCGTCGATGGTCTTGATCAGGGCGTGTTCCTCCAGGAGCAGGTGGTTGGTGAAGGTCACGTCGGCCTCGGCGACCTTCGCCGCGTCCCTGGGGGTCGGCTCGTAGGAGTGCGGGTCGCCGCCGGGCGGGACGATCGAGTCCACCCGGACCCGGTCGCCGCCGACCTGGCGCACCAGGTCCGCCAGGATCTCCGTGGTGGTCACCACCCGGAGGCCCTTGCCGTCGGAGCCCGCGGCGTCCTCGGGCCCGCAGGCGGTCAGGGCCCCGAGCAGCAGGGCAGCGGCCCCGAGCAGGGCGGTGGGGCGTTTCATGGCTGGTCGCTCCGGGCGTTCGGGGGACGGTGGTCGGGGGCGGCCGGGACGGCGCCCGGCTTCGCCCGTCGGCGGCCGACGGCGGTGATCGCGCCGCCGCCGAGCAGGAGCAGCACGCCGGACACGGCGAGCGGGACGGTGGCGGACGGGCCGGTCTGCGCCAGCGCGCCGGAAGCGTTGCCCCGGCCCGCCGTGCGGCCCGGGTCGCGGGCCGTCCCGCCTGCGCCGGTTCCGGTGCTGCCGGTTGAGGTGCTGCCGGTTCCGGCGGGGGTGGTGGCGCCGTCACCGGCCGGGGTCGGGGCCGCCCCGTCCCCGACGGTGAAGGTGAGGGTCCGGGTGTCCGTGACGGTCTGCCCCGAGGCGAGGTGCCCGCTGAGGGCGAAGGTGAGCCGGTAGGTTCCGGCGGCGCTGAACCCCCAGTTGGCGTGCGCGTGGACGCCCGGGTCGACCGGGCTGCGGTCGGGCAGGCCGTCGCGGCTGTCGTACAGGACGGTGGCCCCGCCGAGGCCGGCCGTCTGCCAGATCGCGACCTCTCCGGGGCCGTCCGCCTCGGTCAGCGCCAGCTCCAGCGGCCCGGACAGCGGGCTGGAGGTCAGCGCCTCGGTGTTCCAACCGGCCCACACCACACCGGACTTCTGCACCTGCGGGATCAACCAGAAGGTACTGCCGGGTGCACCGAGGAAGGAGTACGCCGAACCGGCCGGGACCTGCTGCCGGGCCGCGTCGCCGACGTGCACCGTCACCGCGGAGGGCTCGCGCCAGAGCACGGCGTCCGGGGTGCGGCTGTCCTTGAACAGCAGGCGCAGCTTCCCGTCCACCCACTGCCCCGCCAGCGCGTCCACGTGCCCGTCGCCGATGGTGACGGGGGCGGTGGCGATCTCCGCCCCGGGCAACGACGCGGGCAGCAGAGCGCGGGGGGCCGAGAACGGGACGGCAGCCCGGGCGGCCGCAGCCGAGGCGGCCGCGACGGCCGGGGATCCGGCGGCCGCGGAAGGCTCGGCAGCGGACGGCGAGGGTGCGGCGGACGGCGCGGGTGCGGCGGACGGTGCGGCAGAGGCTTCGGAGGCGGTGACGGCGGCGTGCACGTGGACCGTGCGGGTCGCCACTCCCCCGCCGGACAGGGCCGCCTCGGCGGTGAGGTCGAAGTCGTACGCACCGGGGCGGGTGAACGCCCAGACCAGGCCGCCCCGGGCGGCGGGTGCCAGGGCTGCGGTGTCGGGCAGCGCGTCGGCGCTGTCGAAGAGCAGGAGCGGCTCGGCGGCGGACGGCCTCCCGCTGTTCCCGGGGGTGTCGGAGCCGGTGGGTCCGCCCGGACGTTCCGGGCCGGTGGTGTAGAGGATCACCGCGCCGGGGCCCTGCACCCGGCCGAGGGAGAGTGACAGGCCCGAGGGCGCGAGGTCGGCGGCGGCGACGGCCGCGGTGTCCCAGTGCGGGGCGTCCTGCCCGCCGGGTGCACCGAGTTGCCACAGCGGCGTGCCGGGCGGGCCGAGGAAGGCGGGGCTGCCGTCCGGGACGGCGGCCCGGTCGGCCGGGCCCAGGGTGAGCAGGCGGGTATCGGCGCCCGGAGTGCCGGTGGCGGGTGCGGGAGCGGGAGCGCCGACGGCAAGGTCGAGGCCCGCTCCGCTCAGGGAGAGAACGAGGTCGGCGGCACCGGTCGGCGTGGCGCCGCTGCTCGGGGCGGCGCCGGTGCCCGGCGTGGCGGCGCCGGTCGGCGCCTCCGGGACTGCGGCGTACGCACCGCCGGCGGCCCAGAGGACGGCGAGGGCCGATCCGGCCGCCGCGGCCCGTGCGGCCCGTGCGGTCCGTGCGGCCCGTGAACTCTTCATGCTGGTCACGACTCCTGGGTCGTCGGGCTGCGGACGGCGGGCCCGGACCTGTCCGGCCCGGGCCCGCGGGGGTCAGGCGTTCAGGACGTGGAAGGTGTACTGCTGGGGGGCGGAGGAGACGGTCTGCCCGTTCGAGGCGAGGACGCCGCTGACCTTGAAGGTCACCAGGTACGTCCCGGCCGCGTCGAAGCCCCAGTTGGCGTGGGTGTGCGACCCGGCGGCAACGGTGACGCTGTCGGGCAGGCCGTCGTCGCTGTCGGCGAGTTTGGTGGGCGTGCTGCCCGCGGCGGTGTAGATGCTGAACCCGGCCGGACCGCTGACGGCGGTGAGTTCGAACTTCACCTGGTTGTTCTGGAAGACGCCGGCGGGGACGTCGGTGGCGTTCCAGCCGGGCCAGAGCAGGCCCGCGGTCTGGCTCTGCGGCAGGATCCAGGCGGTGCCGCCGGTGCCGAGGAAGGACCAGGCGGGCGTGGTGGGCACGTTGGTGTGCTTGGCCGCGAGCGGGACGTCCAGCACGACGTCCGACGGGGCGCGGTCGACCGCGGTGGCGGTGGTCGAGTCGAGCAGGTCGAGGGTGAGCGCCCCGCCGCTGTAGTCGATGTCCAGCACGTCGACGTGGCCGCTGGAGAGGGTGACGGTGGTGGCGTTGGCGGTGGTGGAGACCCCCGCGACCAGCGCCGCGGCGAGCAGCAGGGAGCCCAGGGCCTTGGTGGGTGCGCGCATGGCGGACGTCCTCAGTTCTTGATCTGGAAGGTGTAGGTGACGGTGCGCGAGCTGACGGCCTGTCCGGTGGCGGCGAGTTCGGCGTCCGCCCTGACCTTCAGCGTGTAGGTGCCGGGCTCGGAGAAGGCCCAGTTGGCGTGGGTGTGGTCGCCCACGTGCAGGGCGACGGTGTCGGGCAGGCCGTCCCCGCTGTCGACGAGGACGCTCCCGGGCGCGCCGAACACGTCGTCGGTGTAGATCGCGATCTTGCCGGGGCCCTGGACGGACAGGAAGCGCACGTTGACGGTGTCGTTGCCGAAGTCGCCCGCGGACAGTTCCTCCGCACCGAGGCCGGCCCAGAGCAGATCCGGGTTCTGCACCTCGGGCAGGATCCACACGGGGGTACCGGCGGCGCCGAGGAAGGTGTACGCGGAGCCGGCCGGCACGGTCGTCCCGGCGGCGGGCAGGGCCTTCAGGACGACCTCCTCGGGGGCGTACTCGACCTCCACGGCACCGCTCTCGTCGTGGACGCCCACCTCCAGTCGGCCGTTCTCGTAACCGAGTCCGACCACGTCCACGTGGCCGTGGTCGAGGACGGTCACGCAGGTGGCGGAGGCGGGGTCGGCGGCTGTCAGCGTTGCGATCAGGGCGCCTGCGGCGACGAGCAGGCGGGCGGGATGGCGCACGGAACCTCCTTCGACGGAGCCCTCGGCGGGCTCGACGGCCGAAACGGTAATCATTTTCATTTTCATATGCAAGGGCCCGCAGGGGAGTTGGGGCGCCCTTGAGGCGGAGTTGGAAACGATGTTCATATCGGATAAGGTCTGCCTCCTCCCGCCTGACCCCACTCCGTCCGCGCGGCGCCACGTCGAAAGGAGGGGCCACGTGAAGGGCCCCAACTCCCTTGCCACTCAACTGGCATCTGCCACTGCCCTGGCCATCGCGGTACTCCTTGCCGGAGCACCGGCCGCCCCTGCCGCCGACACCCCGGTCCCGGCCTCCCCCGCCGCCCGGCCCGCACGTGCCGACGCAGTGGACCCCGTCCACACCGAACGAACCGTCATCGACTCCGGCCACGTGGACGCGATCTCGCCCCGGATCGCCGACGGCACCTTCCAGAGCCTGCTGCTCGACGACCGCGACGCCCTCGCCCCGGTCTGGCGCACCCCCGAGTCCGTGATCCTGCACCTCACCGGGGCCGGCGCACTCCATCTCGGCGACGACACACCGGGTTTCGAGTTCCTGGGCGCCCCCGGCAGGACCGTGTACTGCATCCCGCAGACCCAGGACCCCGCCGTCATCTGGACGGGCTGGAGCACCCAGGCGTTCACCCCCGGCAACGTGACCGGCGACCTGGCCCTCACGCTGGACGCGGTGGACGGCCCCGGGGACGTCGTGCTCTGGGAGTGGTCCCCGTTCGGCGAACCCGAGATGCTCCTCGACAGCCGGTCCGGACTCCCCGCCACCTACCCCGTCCCCAGCAACACCCACCAGCACGCCAACTGGGCCTTCACCGAACCCGGCGTCTACCGCCTCACCTTCGCCTGGAGCGCCAACCTGAACGGCACCGGCCACGTCAGCGACAGCTCCGTCTACACCTTCGCCGTCGGCAACGTCGACACCTCCACCATCACCCTGCCCGGAGCCCAGCCGAGCCCTTCACCCTCGTCTTCACCTTCGCCCTCGCCCTCGTCTTCGCCGTCACCCTCCTCGCCGTCACCATCGCCGTCGCCGTCACCATCGCCGTCGCTGTCACCGTCGCCGTCGGCTTCGACTTCACCGTCGGCATCGCCCTCGCCCTCCGCCGACACGCATGCGAGCCCCAGCGCGAGCGCGAGCCCGACTTCCGGCGCCGGCACAATCTCACCCCAGCCTTTCCTCCCGGCCAGTTCCCCGCCCACCGGCACCACGGCCCCGGTTTCGACGGCCGCCCAAGAACCCACCACCGGGCGCCTGGCTTCGACCGGCTTCCCCCTCACCCCCGTCCTCTTCACGGCCGGACTCCTCCTCGCCGCAGGAGCAGCCCTCCTGACAGTCCGCCACCGCGCGCGGCACACGAACTGATCCGGCTCGCCGCACGTAGCTGTTCCCCGCCTCCAGAAACGGCCCTCTGCCGGATCAGGCATGCTGCCCACCTACCGGCCGCGGGCGGACCGGCGGTAGCTCCACGAGGAACGCACCCTCGACCCGAAGCGACCGAAGCGACCGCGTGCCCACTGGCGGTGAGTGGCGGCGCCCGTCCCGGGTAGGCGCGGGTGCAGGCGGGGACGAGAAAGAGGAGAGCTGAGCACCATGATGACCGCCGTTTCCACGGCAGCGGCACCGCTTCCGCCGGTGCCACCCCTCCCGATGCGGCCGCCGCCCCGGCCCCCGCACCTGCTGCCCGACCTACCACCGCGCACGGGATGCGAAGCCCCGCCGATCGAAATTCCCGCCGCCGCCGGCAGGGCGCCCGGATCGCGCTGACACGCTCGCCGAGGCCGCGCTCTGCCGGGACAGCCGGAAGCCCGCCACCGCGGCCCCGGCTTCGGCTCCGCGTGCACGACTCCCCCGGCCGGCGAGCCGGTCCTGTCGTCCACCGGGGGCGATCGGCCCGTGGAGGTGGTGCGGTCAGGAGCGGGCGGCGTCGACGGCGGGTCGCAGGACCTCCGTGCACCACTGGCGGAAGGTGGTCGGCGTGCTGTTCCCGGCGGTGCGGACGACGCCCTCGTCGAGGCCGTCGATCTTGGCCAGCGCCATGTCGGCCATCGCCCGGGCCATGCCGGGTGACGCGCCGAAGGAGAGCATCGCGGCCTCCATCGACGCGACCTCGACCTGCACGTAGCGCACCGGGAAGCCGAGCACGTCGGTGATGACGGCGGCCGTGTCGTTGCCCGACAGGTCCTCCGGGCCGAGGACCGGAATCTCGGCGAACCCGGTCCAGGAGCGGTCGAGCAGCAGGCGGGCGGCGGCGGCGCCGATGTCGCGGGTGGCCACCAGGGGCAGCTTGCGGTCGGGCGCGAGGGGCCCGGGGAGCACGCCGTCGTCCAGGATCGTGCGGATGTCGCGCAGCGTGTTGTCCATGAAGGTCGGGTTGGCGAGCGAGCGGTAGTTCGTGACCGTGGCGAACAGGTCGTCCATGGCCAGCGAGGCGGTGACGTGGCCGGCCCGGTCGGCGGCCGCGGTTCCCCGGCCCAGCGCCGAGACCCCGACGACGTGGCGCACGCCGTGCGCGGCGACGGCTTCGACGCCGGGCCTGCTGCCCTCGACGTAGGAGGTCATCGCGTCGGGGGCGCGGAGGTCGCCGGGCATCAGCCAGAACACCGCGTCGGCGCCGGCGAAGGCCTTGTCGACCACTGCGGCGTAGCGGTGGGAGCCCTGCACGATCTCGACCCGGTCGCGGACGGCGGGGGAGAGCCGCCGCGGGTCCCGGACGACGACCCGGACGGGCTGGTCGGCGTCGAGCAGTCGCTCGACGACGTGGCGGCCGATTTTGGCGGTGGGTGCGGTGACGACGATCATGGATGCCCTCCGGGACGTACCCAATATGTAAACTCAACCGTACCGTTTACTTATGGAAGAGGCCACCATGCCGGCGCGACGAGGCGAGAAGCTCCGCGAGCACATCCTGTGGACGGCGAAGGACGTGTTCCTCGAGGCCGGCTTCGAGCGCACGTCGATGGACGTCGTCGCCCAGCGGGCCGAGACCTCCAAGCGCTCGCTCTACGCCCACTTCCCCAGCAAGGACGCCCTCTTCGCCGGGGTGGTCTCGCTGGTGCGCGAGCTCTACCTCGACCGCCTGGGCTCGCCCGAGGACTACCTCACCGCGGAGCGGGCCGACCCGGCCGACGCCCTCGTGCGCTACTGCGGGCGACTGCTGCAACTGCTGCTGTGGTCCTCGTCCCTGCGCACGCTGCGGATGGGGATCGCGGAGGCCGAGCGGGTGCCCGAGATCGCGTCCGGCTTCTACGAGGCGGTCTTCGAGGCCCCGATGACGCGGATCGGCGCGTACGCCTCCCGGGTCTGGGGCCTGCCGCAGGAGGAGGCGCGGGAGGCGGCCGAGGTCCTCGTCGGACGGACGGTCTACCCCGAAGTGGTGCGGGGCCTGCTCGGCGTGCGGGAGCCGATCTCCGAACGCCCCGACGAGGCCGCCCTTGCCGCCGACGTCGACCTCGGCCGGATCGCCGCGAGCGTTCGGCAACTGGTCCCGGACACGCCGGCGCCCCGGCCGTAGTGGCTCCATCGATGGCTCCATCGATGGCTCGACCGCGACGAGCGGCACCGGGGCATCCGCAGCATCCGCGAGGATCGCCCCCGGTGGCACGGCGTTTCGTACGGCCTGCCCCGGCCTCGGCCCCCGTCCCCTGCGCCTGCCCCGGCCCCGGCCGCGCCGGGACCGGCGACGACGTGCGCGGCTGTTACGGCCGGGGCGGGAGGTCGATGACGACCTTGCCGCGGACGTGCCGGGCCGCCTGGAGTTCGACGGCGGCGCGGATGTCCTCGACGGGGTAGGTCGCTGCGATGGGGACCCGCAGGCGGCCGGCGGCGACCAGGCGCGCGATGTCCTCCAGGGCGCCGGGGGCGGCGTTGGCACCGTTGGCGGCGGGAACACCGTCGACCTGGCCGGCGATGGTGCAGATCCGGTCGTCGGGGACCTTCAGCTCGCGGGCGACGTGCACGGTGTCCGTCCCGTGCAGGTCCAGGGCCGCCGTGACGGTACCGGCACCGAGGCCGCGGACCCGGTCGGCCAGGCCCTCGCCGTACGCGACCGGTTCGGCGCCGAGGCTCCGCAAGTACTCCGCCGACGACGGCGAGCCGGTTCCGATGACGCGTGCGCCCGCGATGCGCGCCAGCTGGACGGCGAACACCCCGACCCCGCCGCCCGCGCCACCGATCAGCACCGTGTCCTCCGGGCCGAGGCCCAGGACGTCGAGGGCGGCGGACGCGGTGCTGCCCGCGATCGAGAGCGTGGCGGCGGTGCGGTCGTCGACGCCGTCCGGGGTGTGGTGGGCGATGCCGCCGGCGATGTGCCCGGCCGCGTCCAGGACGATGTGGTCGGCGACCGCCCGGGACAGGGCCGTCCCGAACACGCGGTCTCCGATCGCGTAGCCGGCGGCGCCCGCACCGACCTGGTCGACGACTCCGGCGTAGTCGGTCCCGAACCCGCAGGGCAGGCTCAGGCCGAAACGTGCGGCGGTCCGGGCGTCGGAGGTCATGAACCAGTCCATCGGGTTCAGTCCGGCCGCCGTGACGCGCACGCGGATCTGCCCGTCGCCCGCCCGGGGTTCGGGCACCTCGGTGAGGGTCAGGGCCTGCGGGCCGCCGAACGAGTCGATGAGCAGGACGGCCCTGCTCGCGCCGTCCCGGGGGGTGTCGCCGTGGTGCTGCATGTCCTGCTCTTTTCGTCGCGTTCGTGGAGCAGCCTTAAGCGGACTACGCTCCGGTTAGGGAATCCACCATAACCGGAGCGTGATCCGTTTGACGACTTCCAAGCCACGGGCACCGCGCGCCGACGGCACCCGCAACCGCGAGCAGCTCCTCGAGGTCGCCACGCGCGTGCTCGCATCGCCCGGCGCGGAGACGTCGATGCGCGCCATCGCCCGCGAGGCCGGGGTCGGCATCGCGACGCTCTACCGCCACTTCCCGACCCGCGAGTCCCTGGTGGAGGCCGTCTACCGCGACCAGGTCGTCCGCCTCACCCACGGCGCCCGGGAACTGCTCGACACCCTGGCCCCGGCTGCGGCCCTCCGGTGCTGGATGGACCTGTTCGGCAACTGGATCGCGACGAAGAACGGCATGCTCGACACCCTGCTGGCCCTGATCGAGTCCGGCACGGTCGGCCACGCCGACACCAGGGACGAACTCCTGAACGCGATTTCGTCCCTCCTCGACGCGGGACGCGCCGCCGGAGACCTCCGCCCCGACGTCACCGCCGAAGAGGTCGCCACCAGCCTGATCGGGATCTTCACCGTCGCACCCCAGGCCGGCCCCGCGGTGACGGCCGACCGCCTCCTGGACATTCTCCTGGACGGTCTCCGCCCACAGGCGCGGCACAGCTGAGCCGGATCGCGCCCGCACCGCCGCGAATTGCGAACTCATCCGTCGGCGGGAACGTTGAAACACCCCCGGACCGGGCCCGCCGGAAGAATGATTGCACATGTGCATTCCCCCAGCGGATCCCGCAGCCCGATTACCCCCGGAAAGAGCATTCGGTAGATGAGATGAAGAGGGGCGTCAATTGTGGCGGACCCGGCTCCGGGACGGAAAGCGCTAATCTGGTTCGATAAATTCCGACCGATGGGACGCCCGCCATGGCCACCGAGGACCACAGAATTGCGCCACCCGGGGAGCCGGCGGTCCGCGTGGCGGAACGCTGCCAGTACAAGAGCCTCCCGTTGCGCGACTTTCCCCCGCTGGGGGTGGTGCGGCGCCTGCGGATCTCCCACGAGCAGCGGCGGCAGGACCGGGGCGGCGTCCCGGCCCCGGGGCGGCCCTCCCGGTACCGGGAGGGTGACTGGGTCCGCGTCAAGGAGGCAGCGGAGATCCGGGCCACCCTGGACGCGAAGGACTGCCACCGCGGCCTGTGGTTCACCGGCAGCCAGTGGTCGTTCTGCGGCGGCGTGTACCAGGTGGAGCGGGTGGTGCGGCGGATGGTCGACGACCACTACCGGGTCCGGCGGCTGTCCGGCACCGTCGCGCTCGCGGGGGCCACCTGCCACGGCGCGGACGGCACCCAGGGGTGCGGGCTGGACTGCGCCCTGCTCTTCCGGGACGAGTGGGTGGAGCCCGCCGCCGCGCCGGCCCCGGCCGACCGGCCGGCGGCTCTGCGGGCCACCGTCCGTAGCCTGGACGAGATCCGGGCGACCCTGGACGGACGCGGCCGGCTGCACGGCGTTCCCTTCCAGCCCGGCATGGAGCAGCACGCCGGAGAGGGCTTCGCCGCTCACGAAGTGAGCCACCGTTCGCTGGCGTGGTGGCAGCGCCCGGTGGGGGGCCGCTGGTTCACCCTCACCGGGTTGCGCTGCGACGGCGCGCCCATGGCCGCGACCGGCTGCGACCGGCAGTGCGCCCTGCTGTGGCACGAGTCCTGGC
This sequence comes from Kitasatospora sp. NRRL B-11411, assembly GCF_000721345.1. NCBI lineage: Bacteria > Bacillati > Actinomycetota > Actinomycetes > Kitasatosporales > Streptomycetaceae > Kitasatospora > Kitasatospora sp. NRRL B-11411. The sequence goes on from NZ_JOGH01000046.1 coordinate 23,402, forward strand.
TCCACCTCTCCGGTTCCCCGCAGCGGTGACCCGCCCGGCCCGCCGGGGCGGCCGGGGGCCACCGCGGCGGGCGGGGTTTCCGGTGGACCGCCCGCGCGGGCCGCCCGTCAGCTCCGCCAGCGGTGCAGACCCCGCTTGACGGCCAGGCGGACCGCCCCGTCCCGCTGGCCCACGTAGCAGCGCGGCAGGGCGAGCCGGTCGTCGCCGCCGCGGCCGGTGGCGCACGCGTAGCCGTAGCCCGCCTCTCCCACCGCCTCCGCCGCCGCCCGGTCGTAGGACCCGTACGGGTAGCAGAAGCCCGCGACCTCCTCCCCCGTCACGTCCTGCAGCGCGGCCCGGCTGTCGGCGACCTGCGCCACCAGCTCCCGCCGTCCGAGACCGGCCAGCCGGCGGTGGGTCAGGCCGTGGGAGCCGATCTCCAGGCCGGCCGCGGCGACCTCCCGGACCTGGCGGGGGGACATCAGCGCTTTGCGGGGCCCTTCGCGGTCCCAGTCGTTGTGGCCGCTGAGCTTGCCCGCCACCACGTACACCGTTGCGGTGAAGCCGTACTCCTCCAGCACGGGGACCGCCTGCTCCGCGAAGTCCCGGTAACCGTCGTCGAAGCTGAGCCCCACCAGGCCCCGCGCCCGCCCGAGGGCGTGGGCGCGCATCAACGCGCCGACCCCCACCCCCCGCAGGCCGCGCGCCGCGAGCCAGCGGATCTGCTGGCGAAACCGCCGGGGGCTCACGGTGATCAGGTAGGGGTCGTCCTCGTCCCGCGCCACGGAGTGGTACATCAGCGTCCACGGGAAACGACCGCTGCCCCCCGGCGCGAGCCCGCCGGTGGAGAAATCCTCGTCGACCTTTTCCATGGCTGCTCCCGCTGTCACTCTTCCGGCGGCCGGTGATGGACAACGCAGTCTGGCAGTCCGCCTGAAACTTTCCGCGCAATCGGCCCAATTCCAGGCCATTCTTCACTCGAATGCGAATAATCCCACCGCACGCGCGGAGGCGCGGAGAACCGCCGCACCTCCCCCGCCCCGTCGCGCTCGTCCGTGTCGGCGCCCGGTTCGAGCGCGGCATACTCGTCGGACGTTCCGACCAGGAGGCAGTGTGATCGCTCTCGAACCCGAAACCATCCGCACCGGCCGGCTGGACCTGCTTCCCCTGCGGGTCGAGCACGCCGACGACATGGCCGCGGTGCTGTCCGACCCGGGCCTGCACGCCTTCATCGGTGGTGCCCCGGACACCGCCCGGGAGCTGCGCAGCCGCTACGAACGCCTGGTGGCCGGCTCACCGAATCCCGGTGAGTCCTGGTGCAACTGGGTCGTCCGGCTCCGCGACGCCGCCTGCCTGGTCGGCTACGTCCAGGCGACGGTCACCGCCGACGACCGCGGCGCCGCTGCGGAGATCGCCTGGGTGACGGGCACCTCCTGGCAGCGACGCGGCATCGCCACCGAAGCCGCCCAGGGCCTCGTCGCCTGGCTCCGGCGGCAGCCGGTGCACACGGTCACCGCCCACATCCACCCCGACCACCGGGCGTCCGCCGCCGTCGCCGCCGCGGCCGGTCTCACCCCCACCGGGCAGTCGCACGACGGAGAGGCGGGATGGCGGCTGACGATCAGCTGACCCCGCGCGTCCACGGGTCCCGACGGCCGCTCCCGCCCCGGCCGCAGACGGCCCGGGCCGCTCCCCTACCCTGACTCCTCGGCGTCCGCCCCAGGACGCCCAGGTCCGTGACGTACGAGGGAGAGCATGAACGCCCGTCTGATGGTGCATCTGATCGTGTCGCTGGCCGTGGCCCTGACGCTGGTCTTCGCCGGTGCGGCGATCGGGGGCCCGGCGCTGGGCCTGCTGGGCCTGGTCGTCTGGTACGTGCTGGAGAGCCTGGTCAAGGCGCTGCTGCCGGTCGCCCACCAGCCCGGCGTCGCGGGGGCGGAGAGCACCTCGGCCGTCTACCGGGGCTGGGCGGCCAAGCTGGTGGCGGGCACCGCCCTGGCCCGGGCGCGGACGCCGCAGGGCGACGCCGACCGCCTCGCCGCCGGGGTGCGGCTGTGCATGGTCACCTACGGGGTCCGCGACGGCAGCCAGAGCCTGGGCTACCTGCTGCTGGAGCGCACCCCCGACGGCGGCACGGCCGTCGCCTGGCACGGCCGGGGCAAGAACGCCGGGACCCGGCCGATCACCCCGGCGGTCCCGGCCTTCCGTCCGGGCCGCGAACAGCAGAACGCCGCCCAGGCCCGCCTCGGCTACACCTCGTCCGTGCAGTTCGGCCAGGACACCTACTGGCTGCAGCCCCACAACACCGAACTCCTCCAGCTGGCCCTCGCCCCGCAGGGCGCCGCGGCCGCGGGCGGCAAGGGCGGCAGCACCGGACCCGCGACGCCGGCGACCACCTGATCCACCCGACGGCTCGGTGACCGAGGGGACCCGAGGGGTACTGGAGTACCTCCGGGTCGGCCCGTCGTCCGGGTTCAGCCGAGCCCCCCGCGCGGCTTCCGAGGCCGCCGGGGCGGGCGGCAGCCCCTCCCGGCGGGCGGGGTGCCGCCGGGAGGGGCTGCCGCCATCATGCCTGCGCGCCCTCGTCCGGGCGGCGGGCGCCGACCAGGACCGCGAGGTTGCCCGGGGGCTGCCGGTTGTCGTGCAGCAGTTGGTGGGCCGCGCCGATCTCGTCGAAGTCGAGGACCAGGGACAGGCAGGGGTCCACGATGCCGCGGTCGATCAGTTCGGTGATCTCGCGGGCCTGCCGGGCGTTGGCGGCGTGCGAACCCTGCAGGCGCTTCTGCCGCATCCACAGGAAGCGCAGGTCCACGTCGCCGTTGTAGCCCGTGCTGCCGCCGCAGATGACCACCATGCCGGCGTTGTCGCACAGGTACATCGAGGTGGGGATGGTGTCCGCGCCCGAGTGCTCCAGGACGATCCGCGGGGCCCGGCGCTCGCCGAGCACCTCCCAGAACCGGCGGCCGAACGCGCGGGCGCCGGCCAGCCAGCGGTCCATCGCCGCCTGGTCGTCGGTGTTCGGCAGCCGCCCCCAGTGGTCGAACTCGCGGCGGTCGATGTAGCCCTTGGCGCCGAGCCGGATGCACTCCTCGCCGCGCTCCTCGCTGGAGACCACCGCGATCGGCACTCCCCCGGCCCAGCGCACCAGTTGGATCGCTATGCAGCCGAGCCCGCCGGCCCCGCCCCAGATCAGCACCGGGTCGCCGGGGCGCACGGTGTGGGGCTGCCAGCCGAACAGCTGCCGGTACGCGGTGGCCGCGGTGACCATGTAGCAGGCGGCCCCGGCCCAGGAGAGCCGGCGCGGCTTGGGGTGGCACATGTACTCGTCGGCGACCGCGAACTGCGCGAAGGAGCCGAAGTTCTCCTCGTAGCCCCAGACCGACTGCGAGGCGGAGGTGGCCGGGTCGGCGCCCAGCCGGATGTCCTCGGCGCGCTCGTCCCACTGGTTGCCGAGCACCACCACCTCGTCGCCCGGTTTGAGCGTGCGGACGTCCTCGCCGACCGCCCACACCACGCCGGCGCCGTCCGAGCCGCCGACGTGGAAGGCGTCGAGGTCGCCCCGGCGCCGGCGGGCGGCGACCACGTCGACCGGCTTGCCCAGCGCGGCCCAGACGTTGTTGTAGTTGATGCCGGCGGCCATCACCTTGATCAGCACCTGGCCGCGGCCGGGCTGCGGCGTGTCCACCACCTCGGTGCGGAATGCGTCGGCGGGGCGGCCGTAGCGCTCGGGGCGGATCACCGAGGCGTACATCCGCTTGGGCCACTCGCCCAGCGGCGGGGCGTCACCGAGTTCGTACAGTTCCTTGGTCATCGCGGGTCTCCCTCCAGGTGGGCGGTGCAGGCGTGGTGCGTGTCGGCGGGGAAGCCGACGGTCCAGCCGGCCGGTACCTCGGCGAAGACCGGCCACAGGCTCTGCCGGCCGGCGGCGTTGACCAGGACCAGGTGCGAGGTCTCGGCGGGGTCGTCCGGTGGCTCGAAGGGGTTCGGCACGGTCAGTCCTTCCGGTCGGAGCCGTCGTGGTCGTCGGAGTGGCGGGGGTCGTCGGGGCGGTGGGTTCCGTCGAGACGGGCGAGCGCGGTGGCCAGCACCTCGCCGACCCGGGCGATGTGTTCGGGGCGGGTCATCTCGTAGTGGCCGCACGGCAGTCGGTGGTCCTGCACGGCCGCGGAGGCGTACCGCTGCCAGGCCGCGGCCAGCGGCTGGGCGTCCGCCGCCCGCGCGGACTCGGGCAGGCCCTCGGGGACGGCGCCCGGGCCGGCGGCGGTGAAGAACAGCAGCTCGCCGTCGAACTCCCGGAGCGCGAAGCCGCCGGAGATCGCCAGGTTGTTGGCGAAGACCCGGGCCATCGCTCGCGCGTCCTCGGCGCCGACGGGCAGCCCGGAGCCGTCCCCGCCGAGGATCGCCGCCACCAGCCGCTCGGCCTCCTCCTGGCCGGGCACCGCGAGCGCCGCCAGGGTCTCGGGCAGCGGGGTGTCCATCATCGCCAGCAGCTCCACCTGCTCGCCCCCGCGCCGCAGTTCGGTGGCCACCGCGTGCGCCACGACGCCGCCGTAGGAGCCCCCGAGCAGGCGGTACGGGCCGTGCGGCTGGACGGCCCGCACCCGGGCGAGGCAGTCCGCGACCATCGCGGCGGCGCCCTCGGCCACCGGTTCGCGGCCGTCCAGCCCGCGCGCCTGCAGCCCGTACACCGGCTGGTCGGGCCCGAGCCGGGGCAGCAGCGCGGTGTAGCACCAGGCGGTCCCGATGCTGGGGTGCACGCAGAACAGCGGGCGGCGGCTGCCGTCGGCGCGCAGCGCCAGCACGGGAGCGAACGCGCCGTTCTCGGACGGGTCGGCGGGCCGGGCCTGCGCGACCAGGGCGCGGACCGTGGGGGCGGCCAGCAGCCGGGTGACGGGGACGTCCAGCACACCGGCGCCGCGCAGGCGGCTGGTGAGCAGGACGGCCCGCATCGAGTCGCCGCCGAGGTCGAAGAAGTTGTCCTCGACGCCGATCCCGGCCACCTTGAGGACCTCCTCCCAGTGCGCGGTCACCGCACGCTCCAGGTCGGTCCGCGGCGCGAGGTAGGCGGCGGCGAGCAGCGGGCGGGGGGTGCGGCCCGACAGCGGCTGACCCGGCTCATCCGGCTGATTCGGCTGGTTCGGCTGGTCGGCCGTCGGGGCGGGGCGGGTCGTCGCGGTCGGGGCCGTGGCCGCCCGGGCCGCGGGGATCCAGTGCCTGCGGCGCTCGAACGGGTAGGCCGGCAGCGGCACCCGGCGGCCGCCGCCCTCCCCGCCCGCCAGGTCGACCGGCACCCCGGCGCTCCACAGCCGCCCGAGCGTCTCGGCGAACACCTGGCCGTCCGGACGCTCCGCCCTGGCGTGCCGCATGGTCGCCATGGCCACCGCCGCCGGGTCGTCCAGCACGGTCTGTGCCAGCGTTCCCAGCACCTGCCCGGGGCCGACCTCCACCAGCAGCGGGGCGTCCCGCTGCCACAGGCGCGCGACACCGTCGGCGAACCGCACGGTGCGGCGGGTGTGGGCGATCCAGTGCCGGCGGTCGACGGCCTGGTCGTCGGTGATCCAGTCGCCGGTGACGTTGGTGACGTACGGCGTGTGCGGCCGGTGCAGCGTGACGCCGTCCAGGGCGGCCGCGAAGGACTCCAGCACCGGGTCGAGCACCAGCGAGTGGGCGGCGGCCGGCATCCGCAGCCGGCGGTACGTCACGGCGTCGGCGGTCAGCTTGGCCTCCAGGTCGGCGATCGCTGCCGCCCGGCCGGCCACCGTGCAGGCGTGCGGGCCGTTGACGGCGGCCAGCGACAGCTCCTCGGTCAGGTAGCCGCGCAGTTCCGGCTCGCCGAGCGCCACGCTGGTGGTCGCGCCGCCGGCGGCGATGATGAGCCGCAGCCGGGTGGCGACCAGCGGCAGCATCTCCTCCAGCGACAGCACCCCGGCCAGGCACGCTGCCGTGTACTCGCCGAGCGAGTGCCCGAGGAAGGCGTCGGGCTGCACGCCGTGCGCCGTCAGCGTGCGGGCCAGCGCGTACTGGGTGGCGACCAGCGACAGGAAGGCCTCCGCACTGCCGGGCTCGGTGTGCCGGTACAGGTCGTCGCGCAGGTCGTGGCCCAGGTGCGGCCGCAGGATCTCGGCGCAGGCGTCGATCGCGGCGCGGTAGACCGGCACGTCCCGGTAGAGGCCGGCGCCCATGCCGACGTACTGGGTGCCGCCGCCGGGCAGCAGGAACGCGACCGGGGGCACCCGGCCGGGCTGCACCCGGTCGGACGACGGCAGCGGGCCGGCCAGCAGCCGCGCGGCGTCCTCGGTGCGGGAGGCCACCACCGCGGCCCGGTAGGGCAGTTGGGGGCGGTGGGCGCGCAGCGTGTGGGCCACGTCGCCGAGCGCCGGCGCGGGGTCCCGGGCGAGCCGGTCGGCCAGCTGCTCGCCGATCCGGCGCAGCGCGCCGGGGGTGCGGGCCGACAGCGGCAGCACCCGCCAGCGGCCGTCCTCCGCGCCGGCTGCGGGCCGTGGCGGTTCCCCGGCCTCGGGCCGTGGCGGCTCGGGGGCCTCCTCCAGCACCACGTGCGCGTTGGTCCCGCCGACGCCGAACGCGCTGACGGCGGCGCGGCGCGGCCCGCCGTCGCGCTCCCACGGCTCCAGGGAGGTGGGCACCCGGAACGGGCTCGACGCGAAGTCGATCAGCGGGTTCGGCCGCTCGAAGTGCAGGTTCGGCGGGATCGCCCGGTGCTCCAGGGCCAGCACGGTCTTGATGAAGCCCGCCATCCCGGCGGCCGCGCCCAGGTGGCCGATGTTGGTCTTCGCCGACCCGAGCGCGCAGTACTGCCGGCGGTCGGTGCTCTCGCGGAACGCCCCGGTCAGCGCGGCGACCTCGATCGGGTCGCCGAGCGCGGTGCCGGTGCCGTGCGCCTCCACGTAGCCGATCGAATCCGCGGCGACCCCGGCGACGGCCTGCGCCTCCAGGATCACCTCCAGCTGCCCCTCGACGCTCGGCGCGGTGAACCCCACCTTGCGGCGGCCGTCGTTGTTGACCGCCGAGCCCTTGATGACGGCCCGGATCCGGTCGCCGTCGGCCACCGCGTCGGCGAGCCGCTTGAGGACGACCACGCCCACCCCGCTCCCGTCGGCGGTGCCCCGGGCGTCCGCGTCGAAGGCGCGGACCCGGCCGTCCGGGGAGAACGGCCCGTCCGGCACGTACCGGTAGCCGAGCAGGCCGGCCGGGTTGATGCTCGCGGCGGCGGCCACCGCGAGGTCGCAGCGCAGCCCGAGCAGTTCCTGGCAGGCGGTGTGGATCGCCACCAGCCCGGTGGAACAGGTGGTCTGGACGGTCATGCTGGGGCCGGTCAGGCCGAGTTCGTAGGAGATCCGGGTGGCGAGCGAGCCCAGCGAGTTGCTGATCGCGGCGTGCGTCGCCTCGATCGAGGAGGGGCGGCCGGCGAACAGCGGGTGGACGTGGGCCGGGTAGTAGTGGCTGTCGTCCGCTCCCGCGTACACGCCCACCACCTGCTCCTCGGGCAGCACCGGGTAGCCCGCGTCCTCCAGCGCGTGGTAGGCGCTCTCCAGCAGCAACCGCTGCTGCGGGTCGAGGAGTTCGGCGTCGGCCGGGCTGAAGCCGAAGAACTCGGCGTCGAACCGGTCGAAGCCGTCGACCATCGAGACCCGGCGGACCAGGGAGGGGTCGTCGAGGTCGGCCGGATCGCCGCCCGCGGCCAGGAACTCCTCGTCGCTGATCGTCCGGGCGGCCTCCCGGCCCTCCGCGAGCAGGTTCCAGAACTCGGCCGCGGTAGCGGCGCCGGGCAGCCGGGCGGCCAGGCCGACGACGGCGATCTCGAAGTCGCCCGCCTCTTCGGTGCGGGCGGTGTGCTCAGACACGTGCGTTCCCTTCGGTGGCGAGCGGGCGGCGGGTGAGGCCGGCGGCCCTGCGGGCGGCCCGGTCACGGGCGCGCCGGCCCGGGGTCGTCGGAGGCTCGGTGGCCGGAGGCTGGGCGGCCGGTGACTGGATGCTCTCCGCGGTCGGGCGGCCGACGGCGGCCAGGTGGGCGGCGAGCGCGCGCACCGTGGGGTGGCCGAACAGGTCGACGACCGTGAGCTCGCTGCCGAACCGGGCGTTGACCAGTGCCTGCACCTTGGCCAGCAGCAGCGAACTGCCGCCCAGGTCGAAGAAGTTGTCCAGCACGCCGACCCGGTCGGTGCCGAGCACCCGGCCCCAGATCGCGGCCAACTCCTGCTCCAGCGCGCGCTGCCGGTCGCGGTCGTGGTCGCGGCCCTGGTCGTGGTCGCGGTCCCGGTCGTGGCGGGCCGGTCCGGCGTCCCCGGGGGTCTGGGCCGGCCTCGTTCCGGCCGTGCGCAGCACCCAGCGGTCCCCGGTGCCGACCCGCTCGGCCGCGCTCGCCGCGGCGGCGTGCAGGGCCCCGAGGTCGGTGCCCCCGGCCAGCGCGACCTCGGCCGCGAGCCGGTGCAGCGGGCGGGCCGGGGCGACCACCCGGCTGCCCACCCAGGGCGCACCGCGGTCCGCGCCGATCAGCAGGTGCGGCTCGTCCAGGACGAGCGCGGCCCGGAGGCTCCGCAGGCCGTCGGCCGGGCGCACCGTCCGGTAGCCGCGGGCCTCGGTCAGGGCGGCCAGGCCGGTGCCGCGGCTCATCCCCAGCTCGTCCCAGCGGCTCCAGGCCAGGCTGCGGGCGTCGACGCGTCCGGCGAGCCGCTGGTGCCCGGCCAGCGCGTCGAGGAAGGCGTTCGCGGCCGAGTACGCGCCGCTGAACGCTCCGCCGAAGAACCCGTTGACGGAGGAGAACGCGACGAACGCCGCGCCGGGCTGCTCGGCGGCCACCCGGGCGAGCACCCAGCCGCCGGTGACCTTGGCGGCCAGCGCCGCCCGCCACTCGGCGACGGTGTACTCCACCGCCGGGCGCTGGTCGAACCGCCCGGCCAGGTGGAGGACCGAGGCGAGCGGCACGCCCCAGTCCTCGGCCGCCCGCGCGAGCGCCGACCGGACCTGCGCCTCGTCCGTCACGTCGGTGGCCCGGTAGCGGACCTCGCCGAGTTCGCGCAGCCGGCGGTAGGTGGCCAGCCGCCGGCCGAGCTCGGAGCCGGCCGCGATCTGCGCGTCCCACTCGTCCTCCGCGGGCAGCACGGTCCGGCCCAGCAGCAGCAGCCGGGCGCCCGGGATGGCCAGCAGGTGTTCGGCGATCACGCCGGACAACCCGCCGAGACCACCGCTGATCACCTGGAAGCCGTCCGGTGCGCCGGGCAGCCGGGCGGGGACCGGCGGCAGCGGCCCGTCCACCGGCGCCAGTCGGCGCACCCAGCGCCGGCCGCCGCGGAACGCGACCTCGCTGTCGGTGCCGGCACCGGTCGCGGCGGTTCGCAGCTCCGCGAGCAGGAGCCGGGCCGACGTGCTGTCCGCCTCGCTGCCCGCCTCGTTGCCCGCCTCCAGGTCGACCTGACTGCCGGTCAGCCACGGCAGTTCGGCCGTCAGGCTCTTCAGCAGGCCGCCCGCCGTGGCGTGCACGAACCCGGGCTGCTCGCCCTCCCGGACCGCCCAGCCGCCGGCGGTCACCAGCTGTACGGTGACCGGCCCGCCCCGCTCGCCCCGTTCGACCCGCTCGGCCAGCGCCTTGGCGAGGCACAGCAGGCTGTCGGCGCCGCCGCGCTGGGCCCGGTGCAGGGCGGCCTGGTCGGCCGGCTCCCGGTCCGCGTCGAGGGCGCCCAGGTGCACGACGGCCTCCGGGGCCCGGCCGTCCGCCGCCAGCTGGGCCAGCAGCGCGTTCCAGTCCTCGGTGGCGTCGGGGCGCAGGCCGTAGTCCGCGGCGCTGCGCCGGACCGGGCCGTCGGCCCAGGTCACCACGGTGCACAGGCCGCCGTCCGCCCGTACCTGCTCCGCCAGTTCCGCGGCGAGCGTGCGGGCCGGTCCGGTGTCCGCTCCCCCGGCCACGACGAGCACGCTGCCGAGCGGCCGCGGCTCGGCGGGGCCGGCCTGGGTGCGCTGCCAGACCGGGCGCAGGAACCAGTCCGGCACGGTGTCCGCGGTCCCGAGCAGGCGCGCGACCCGGTTGATCGTCCCGTCGAACTCGCCCGCCTCGAAGCGGCGGCGCAGCAGGGTGCGCTGGATCTTGCCGATCTCGGTCTTCGGGATCTCGTCCGCCGCGACCGGCAGCAGGTAGGCGGGACTGACCCCGGTCTCCCTGGTCACCTTGCCGCGCAGCTCGCGCAGCGCCGTCGCCTCGTCCTGGCCCGGGGCGAGGTGGACGAAGAGCGCGAGCGCGTCGGTGCTCGCCGCCGGGTCGCTGCGCACGGCGCAGGCGGCGGTGAACGAGCGTTCCACGTACGGGAGTTCTTCGGCGACCGCCTCGATCTCGTGGCTGTAGTGGTTGACGCCGTTGATGATGATGACGTCCTTGGCCCGGCCGGTCAGGAACAGTTCGCCGCCCAGCAGGTAGGCCAGGTCGCCGGTCTCGAACCAGCCCTCGGCGTCGAACGCCTCGGCGTTCTGCTCCGGGTTGTCGTGGTACCCGCAGGTGATCGAGGTGCCGCGAACCTGCAGCCGTCCGGCCGTGCCCTCCGGCACGACCCGGTCCTGCTCGTCCACCACCCGCATGGCGAACCCGGGGTAGGGCAGACCGCAGCTGACCACCGCGCCCTCGGCCCCGGTGGGGACCGCGGGCAGCTCGGAGTCGGTGACCACCGAGGAGGTCTCGGACATCCCCCAGCCCGGGTGCATCGCGCTCTGCGGCAGCCCGTACGGCGCCAGCAGTTTCAGGAAGCGGCGCGCGGTGGCGGCGACCACCACCTCACCGGCGTTGGTGAGCAGGCGCAGCGGCGACAGGTCCCAGTCGCGGTCCGCCATCGCGGCCGCGTGCTCGGCGACCAGGCCGAAGGCGAAGTTGGGCGCCCAGCTGACGGTGGCGCGGTGCCGGTCGGCGAGGTCGAGCCAGCGCAGCGGGTCGGCCAGCACCCAGGCGGTGGGCGCGTGCACCTGCCGGCAGCCCAGGAACACGTCGCGCAGGTGGAACATCACCACGCCGGTGACGTGGTCCAGCGGGATCCAGTTCAGCGAAACGTCCTCGCTGGTCAGCGAGTTGACCGCGGCGGTGGCGGCCGAGCGGGTCAGGACGTTGCGGTGGCTGAGCCGGACGGCCTTGGGCAGTCCGGTGCTGCCGGAGGTCAGCAGCATCAGCACGGTGTCCTCGGGCTGTGCCCGGTGGTAGTCGGTGTCGGCCGCGGCGGTGCGCAGGGCCGCGACGGAGGCGACCCTCGGCGCTGCCGCGCCGCCCGCGCCGTCTGCCTCGTCCGCGCCGCCCGCGCCGCCCGTCCCGTCCGCGCTCAGCACCTCGCGCAGCGCGTCCTCGTGCCGGGCGCAGGTGACCACCCAGGGGCGGCCGAGCATGCCGTGCACGCCCTCCAGCTTGGCGCGGGCGGCCGACGCGGTGGCGTACGACGGCGGCACGGTCAACGGCACCGTGACGAACCCGCCCAGGATGCAGCCCCAGAGCGCGGCCAGGAAGTCCTCGTTGTCGTCGCACTGGAGGATCACGGCGTCCCCGGGCCGCAGGCCGCGGCCGCGCAGCCCGCCCAGGACGCGGGTGGCCTGGGCGAGCATCTGCGCGTAGCCGACCCGGACCTGCGAGCCGTCCTCGCGCACGTGCACCACCTCGGCCTGCGGCCCGGCCCCGGTGGCCCGCAGCAGCGCCTCGGTCAGGGTGGCCACGCCGGGGTCGGGCAGCGGCGGGCCGACGCTGAGCGAGGCGGGACCGGCGGCCGCGGCGCCCGGCTGCGGCTGCTGCGCCCGGTCGGCCGGCTGCGCGCGGTCGGCGGTCGCGGCGCTCGTGGTGAGCTGCAGCACGCCGGGCTGCGGCCGGTCCGGCTCCAGCGCGACGGTCGCGGACAGCACGCCGGGCAGCGCGGCGAGTTCGCGCTCCCAGGCGTCCGCCGACTGTTCGTCCAGCAGCGGCAGTTCGCGCAGCGCCGCCAGGTCCACGGCGCCCTGCGGGGTGCGCGGCAGGTCCGAGACGGCGACCACCCGGGCCGGTCGCACCGCTTCGGCCGCCCGGCGCACCGCGCCGTCCCGGTCGGGCACGGCCAGCACGACCGGGACGCCCGGCTCGGCCGAGCCGCCGGTCGAGCCGCCGGTCGACGGGTCGGGCAGCGCGACGCAGTCGCGGATGCCGTCCTGGGCGCGCACCAGGTGCTCCCAGCGCGTCCCGGCGTCCGCCTCCGACTGCGCGGCGGGCGGCTCGGGCAGCGCGGGCAGTTCACCGAGGCGTCGGGCCGGGTCGGCGGCGACGGTGGTCAGCAGTTCCTGCCAGGCCGTGACCAGCCGGTCCGCGCTGTCCGCGTCGAACAGGTCGGTGCGGTGGTCCACCCGGACCTCGATGCCCGCCGGCCGCCCGTCCGCGCCGTGTCGCTCGACGGCGTTGACGAGCAGGTCGAACTTCGCCGTCGCGGTGTGCCGCAGTTCCAGCCGCAGCGCCTCCCCGTCGAGGCACAGCTCGGCGTCGGCGTTGTTCTGCAGCGCCAGCATCACCTGGAACAGCGGGTGCCGGTCCGCGTCCCGGTTCGGGTTCAGCTCGGCGACCAGCAGCTCGAACGGAAGGTCCTGGTGGTCGTACGCGGCCAGGTCCGCCGCCTTGACCCGGGCCAGCAGCTCGCGGAACTCCGGGTCGCCGGAGGTGTCGGTGCGCAGCACCAGCGTGTTGGCGAAGTGGCCGATCAGGTCGTCCAGCGCGGTGTCGCTGCGGGCGGCGACCGGGGTGCCGATCGGGATGTCCGTCCCGGCGCCGCCGCGGGTGAGCAGCGCGGCCAGCGCGGCGTGCAGCACCATGAACAGGCTGGCCCCGCTCTCGTCGGCGAGGCGCTGCAACCCGCCGTGCAGCCGAGCGTCGAGCCGGACCGTGCGGTTGCCGCCCTGCCCGGCCTGCCAGGATTGCCCGGCCTGCCCGACTTGCCCGGTCCGCCCGGCCGTGGCGGCGCCGTTGCGCGGACGGGCGAAGGGCAGCGCCATCCGCTCCGGAAGACCGGCCAACGCCTGCTTCCAGAAGGCTATCTGACGGCTCGTCAGGCTCTCCGGCGCCCGGTCGGCGAGCAGCTCGCGCTGCCACAGCGCGTAGTCGGCGTACTGGACCGCCGGCTGCTGCCAGGCCGGCGCGCGGCCGGCCAGTCGCGCGGCGTACGCGGTGGACAGGTCCCGCGCCAGCGGCCGCAGCGACCAGCCGTCACCGGCGACGTGGTGCAGCACCAGGACCACCGCCCGCTCGCCGGGGGCGCTCCCGTACACCGCGGCCCACAGCGGGGTGTCGTCGTGCAGGTCGAACCGGTGGTGCGCGGCGGCCGTGAGGTGGGTCTCGATCTCCGCCGCCGGGCAGTCCACCACCCGCAGTTCGGGGCGGACGGTGCCGGGCGCGGCAATCTGCTGGACGGGCGTGCCGTCGACGGTGGTCAGCCGGGTGCGCAGCGGTTCGTGCCGGTCGGTCAGGTCGGCGAGCGCGGAGCGCAGGGCGGCGAGGTCCAGCGGCCGGCGCGGCCGCAGCACCAGCGGCATGTTGTAGGTCGGTGCCGCGCCCTCCAGCCGGTCCAGGAACCAGAGGCTCGCCTGCGCCGCGGAGAGCGGGACCTGCGCCGGGCGGGGCCCCGCGAGCAGCGGCGGCCGGGCGGCCGGCGCGTGTTCCAGGCGCTCGGCGAGTGCGGCGGGCGTGGGGTGGGCGTACAGCTCGCGGATCGACAGCTCGACGCCGACGGCCGCGCGCACCAGGGTGGACAGGCGGGCCGCGCTCAGCGAGTGCCCGCCGAGTTCGAGGAAGCTGTCCTGCGGGCCGACGCCGGGTATGCCCAGTACCTGCTCGAACAGCTCGCACAGCACGGCCTGCCGGGCGGTGCGCGGGCCCTCACCCTGGCCCTGGCCCTCGCCCTGGCCCTCACCGTGGCCTGCGCCGCGGCCCGTACCGCGGCCCGTGCCCGGCGCGGCGGGGGCGGGCAGGGCCGCACGGTCCAGCTTGCCGTTGACCGTGGTCGGCAGCCGGTCGAGCGCGACGAACGCGCCGGGCACCATCGCGGCGGGCAGCGACTCCGCCAGGTGCGCGCGCCACAGCCCGGGATCGGGCTCGGCGCCCGGGTCCGGCACCACGTAGGCGGCGAGGTAGGGGTGGCCGGGGCGGTCCTCGCGCAGGAGCACGGCGGCCGCCCGGACCTGCGGGTGGGCCAGCAGTGCCGCCTCGATGCCGGCCGGTTCGATCCGGATCCCGCGCAGCTTGATCTGCTGGTCCGCGCGGCCGATGAACTCCAGTTCGCCGCCGGGCAGTCGGCGCACCAGGTCGCCGGTGCGGTACATCAGGGTGCCGGGCGGGCCGTAGGGGTCGGCGACGAAGCGTTGCGCGGTCAGGGCGGGCTGCCCGAGGTACCCGTCGGCGAGCTGGTCGCCGGCCACGTACAGCTCTCCGGTGGCCCCCGGCGGCACCGGGCGCAGTGCGGCGTCCAGCACGTGGGTGCGGGTGTTCCAGACCGGGTGGCCGATCGGCACGGTCGCGGTGGTGTCCGCCGCGGAGTGGGCCCACGCCGTGACGTCCACGGCGGCCTCGGTCGGTCCGTACAGGTTGTGCACCCGCGCCCCGGTCAGCTCGGCGGCCCGGGCGGCCAGTGCGGTCGGCAGCGCCTCGCCGCTGCAGATGATCCGCCGCAGCCCGGTGCCCTGCCAGGGCTCCGGGTCCTGCACGCAGATCTGCAGCATCGAGGGCACGAAGTGCGCGGTGGTGATCCGCTCCCGGCGGATCAGCGCGGCGAGGTAGCCGGGGTCCTGGTGGCCGCCCGGCTCGGCGCAGACCAGGGTGGCCCCGCTGATCAGCGGCAGGAACAGCTCCCAGACGGACACGTCGAAGCCGAACGGGGTCTTGTGCAGGATCCGGTCGTGCCCGTCGATCCGGTAGGCGTGCCGCATCCACAGCAGCCGGTTGCAGATGGCGGCGTGCGAGACCACCACGCCCTTGGGACGGCCGGTGGTGCCCGAGGTGTGGATGACGTAGGCCGCGTCGTGCGGACGCGGACGCGGCCGCACGCCCGCGCCGGGCTCGGCGTCGCGCGGACCGGTGCCGTGCGGACCCGTGTCGGGCAGTTCGGCGAGTTCGGCCGCAACGGCGGCGTCGTCGAGCCGCAGCAGGGTGGCACCGGCGCCCGCCGTTCCGAGCGCCGCGGCGCCGGCGCGGTCGGTGAGGACGGCGGCGGGCTCGGTGTCGGCCAGCACCGCCGCGAGCCGGCCCGCCGGGTGGTCCAGGTCCAGCGGGACGTACGCGGCACCGGACTTGAGCACGCCGAGCAGGGCGACGACCAGCTCCGTCGAGCGCGGCAGCGCGACCGCCACCGCCCGCCCCGGGCCGGCCCCGCGGGCGGCCAGCAGCCGGGCGATCCGGTTCGCCCGCTCGTCCAGCCCGGCGAAGTCCAGGCTCTGCCCGGCGCAGCGCACCGCCTCGGCCTCCGGGGTGCGCGACACCTGCGCTTCGACCAGGTCGACGAGCGTGGTCGCCGGTACGGGGTGCGCGGTCGCGTTGGCTTCCTCCAGCAGCGCCAGCTCCGGCGGCGAGAGCCACTCGGCCCGGCCGACGGGGGTGTCGGGGTGCGCGGTCAGGCTCTCCAGTAACCGCTCCAGCCGGGCCACCCGCTCGGGGACGTCCGCGCCGTCGCCCTCGGCGAGCTCCAGGTCCTGGCACAACTCCTCGAACGTGTACCGGAGTTGCCCGTCGCCCAGCTGTGCCACCACCTCCCGGAAGCTCAGCCCGGAGGCCGGCTCGATCGTCGACCGCCCCGATCCGAGCGTGACTTCGCCGAGCCCGGCGCACCGGTGCAGGTAGACGGCCACCGATGCCATCAGCTGAGGGATTCCGTGTCGTGCCAGGCGCCGGTTCACGTCGTGTCCTTCCAGAGGTCGCCGTCCCGTGAGGGCCTGAAAAAACGATACCGTCGCGAAGGAATAATTTAACTGTGATCCACGTCACTCTCCGGACGGACCGTACGGGACGCAGGTGCGACCGGTCCGGAGGTCGAGGAGTTCGCGGAACGGGCCCTGGGGGTCGGCGAGTTCGCCCCGGGCGCCAACCGGCAGCCGGTGGGAGCCCCGGCGGCGATGCGCGTGACACCGGCAGGCGGTTCGAGTCGTGTGTACGGGAGCGTCCGACTTCCGTCCCCGAGGAGCCTCTTTTGTCCGACCGGATCACTTTCGAGGAGTTCGCCGCCAGCCGGGCCGGGCAGCTGTTCAAGATCGCCTACCTGATGTGCGGAGACTGGCACCAGGCCCAGGACCTGGTGCAGATCGCCCTGTCGAACCTGTATCCCGCCTGGGGCCGGCTGACCCGGGGCGGCAGGGTCTCCGGCCTCGACGCCTACGCGCGCAAAACGCTGCTGAACTGCTACATCTCCCACCGCAGACTCCGGCGTTCCAGCGAGCTCCCGGTCGGTGAGCTCCCCGATCGCGCTGCGCACGGACCGAGCGAGGAGAGCGAGGTGACCCTGCGCCTGGCGGTCCTGGCCGCGCTGGACCACCTCGCTCCCCGCAACCGCGCGGCGGTGGTGCTGCGCTACCTGGAGGGCTACCGCCTGGAGGAGGTCGCGGACGCCCTGGGCTGCTCGGTGAACGCGGTGAAGAGCCTCAACTCCCGCTCGCTGGCCACCCTCCGGGAGCTGCTCGGACCCGACCGCTTCGCCCTGCTGCAGAACTGACCCCCCAGGCACCCCGGAAAGGCAGACCCACCGTGGATTTCGACCAGGACCTCGCCGGCGTCCTCGCCGCCAGCGTCAAGAACCTCGATCCTCCCGTCACCCGGATCGTCGCGGAGAGCGCCCGGCTCGGCCGCGAACAGCAACGCGCGCAGCGGCTGCGCGCCCTGCGCGTGGGCGGCGCGTCGCTGACCGTCGCAGCCGTGCTCTGCGCCGCCGTCGTGACGTCCCAACTCCGCGACCGGGGCGCGCCGGTACCGCCCCCGCCCGCCGCCCCGGCCTCCGCCACGGCCTCGCCCACCGCGTCGTCCACCGCCTCGCCCTCCCCGTCCGCGCTGCCCGCGGACGCGCAGTTGACGCCGGACGCCATGGTCAAGCTGCTGTCCGACCGGCTTCCGGCGGGCGGGACCTTCGTCAAGTACCAGCAGCCGTACACGGACCACGACCCCGCCGAGGAGCTGGGCGCGTTCCTCCGCTACGACGACGGCCACGGCACGGCCACGTTCCAGCTCACCCTGCGCAAGGAGACCCGCCCGTTCCCCGCCGGCGGCCGCACCCCCGACGCCCGGGACACCGCCCTCCGCTGCGACAGCGGACCCCAGCGCCCCAGCGGCCCCCCGCCGGGCCCCCTCAGCTGCCGGACCCGTTTCCTCGCCGACGGCAGCTGGGAGATGGTCAGCGCCACCGACGCCGCCGTGCCCGGCCTGTACGGCTACCAGGTCGCCATCTGGCGCCCCGACGGCGACGTCCTCGTGTTGTCAGAGTTCGCCGGGACCATCAACGCCTACGGGCACAAGGAAGCCGCCACCCGGGCCGAGCCCCCCGTCCCGCTCGCCCAGTGGCAGGACATCGCGGAGAGCCCGGACTGGCAGTTCCACGTCCCCCGCACCCTGGTCGACGAGGGGGCCCGGCTGGCGTCGGGCATCCCCCGCGCGCCCTTTCCCGAGAGCTGAGCGGACTCCCCCTCGGGCCCCCTCCCGGACCGGGCCGGGCCGTCTCCGGCCGGGCCGGAGGGGAAGCCACCCCGGCGGGGGGCGTCACACCAGGGAGGCCGCAAAGGCGAGGGCGGCGGGGGTGTGGTGCGAGCCGCCGCCCTCGTGGCCGTTGTAGGGGTAGACGGTGATCTGCTTCGGGCCGCGGTAGTGGTTGTGGGAGGCGAAGACGGTCTCGGGCGGGCAGACCTCGTCCATCAGGGCGACCGAGTACAGCGCCGGGACGGTGGCGCGGACCGCGAAGTTGAGGCCGTCGAAGTAGGCGAGGGTGCGGAAGACGGTCTCCACCTTGTCGCGGTGGACCTTGCAGAACTCGGCGACCTCCTTGTAGGGGTAGGCGTCGGTGATCTCGGTGGCGCGGCGGATGTGCTGGAGGAAGGGGACCTCCGCGATCACGCCGGCCAGGTCCGGCACCAGGCCCGCGACGGCCAGCGCGAGGCCGCCGCCCTGGCTGCTGCCGGCCACCAGGATCCGGGCCGGGTCGATGCCGGGGTGGGTGCGGACGGCGTCGACCGCGCGGACGCAGTCGGTGTAGAGCCTGCGGTAGTAGTAGGCGGCCGGGTCGAGGACGCCGCGGGTCATCGACCCGGGGTGGGCCGGGCCCGCGCTGCCCGCCTCGTCGGGGGTGTCGCCGGCGGACCAGCCGGCGCCCTGCCCGCGGGTGTCCATGACCAGGTGGGCGTAGCCGGCGCTGGCCCACAGCAGGTGGTCGTGGGGCAGTCCCCGGCCGCCGCCGTACCCCACGTAGCCGACCACGGCCGGGAGCCGCCGTCCCTCGGCGCCGTGCGGGCGCACCAGCCAGCCCTTGATCGGCTGGCCCGCGTGGCCGGGGAAGGTGACGTCCTCGACCGTGACGGTGGTCAGGCCGGTTTCGACCGGGGTGGTGTCGAGGCGGGCCGGGAAGGCCCTGGCGGCGGCCAGGGTGTCCGCCCAGAAGGCGTCGAAGTCCTCGGGCTCGGTCCGCTCGGGTCGGTACTTCCGCAGTTCCGGAAGGTCCATGGAAAGGAATGCCATGGCGGCCCAGAGTAGGGCAGGGCGGGGCCGGCGCCAATGTCCGGCCCGAAAAGTCCTGAAAGTTACTCAAGCGCTTAAGACCTGACGTGCGGAAGCGCCCACGAGGCCGGCCGGGCTGGTTGACCGGGTTGCCGGTCGAGCCTACGTTCCCCCCGGAGTCAGGCCGGGGCGGATTTCGTGCGTCACGTGCTTAAGCGCATAAGTGCCGGCCGTTCCTGACGCCCTTTCCGTTGTCCTGTCGAATTCTGTCGAATCTTCCGGCATTCCGGAGTTGACACATGGAGCAGCGATCGGCGGCCCCGCCGACCGTGGCCCTGATGCCGACGCCGGGCGGCTGACCGTCCGCCGGCCGCTCCCCCGTTTTCCGGCGGAAGTCCCTCCGCCGGAGTCGACCCGCCCTCAGGAGGGCTCCATGCGTCTCGTGTTCCCCGATTTCCGATCACGCCGCACCCGCGCCGTCACCGGCGCGTTCGCGTCGGGCGCGCTGGCGCTGGCGGCGACCTCGCTGGTCGTCCTGCCGCAGGCCGCGCAGGCGGCCGGGACCCGGTGCCAGGCCACGTACTCGGTGCAGAACGACTGGGGCAGCGGGTTCCAGACCAGCGTCACCATCACCAACCTGGGTGCGGCGTGGACGAGTTGGACGCTCGGCTACTCCTACGCCGGGAACCAGGTGCTGTCCTCGGGATGGAACGGCACCTGGAGCCAGTCCGGCCAGGACGTGACGGTCAGCAGCCTGGCCTGGAACGGCAGCGTCCCGTCCGGCGGCACCGTCTCGCCCGCTGCCACCTTCGGCTACAGCGGCGCGAACACCGCGCCGACGGCCTTCACGGTCAACGGCGTCCTGTGTGGCGGTTCCGCTCCCAGCACCCCGCCCACCAGCCCGCCGCCGACCAGCCCGCCCCCGACCACGCCGCCGCCCACCACGCCGCCGCCGTCGGGCCCGGCGCCCGCGCTGCACGTGTCCGGCAACCACCTGGTCACCGCCGCCGGGGCGAACTACCGCCTGCTGGGCGTGAACCGCTCCAGCGGCGAGTTCGCGTGCGTGCAGGGCAAGGGGATGTGGGACGGCCCGGCGGACCAGGCCACCGTCGACGGGATGAAGACCTGGAACGTCCGCACCGTGCGCATCCCGCTGAACGAGGAGTGCTGGCTCGGCACCGCTGACGTGCCGTCGGGCGGGACCACCGGCGCCGCGTACCGGCAGGCCGTCAAGGACTACACCGACCTGCTGGTGGCGAACGGGATGAACGTGGTCCTGGACCTGCACTGGACGTACGGCCAGTACACCGGCTCCGGCGCGGGCTGCTCGGACACCGCGGCGACCTGCCAGAAGCCGATGCCCGACCAGAAGTACAGCCCGACGTTCTGGACCCAGGTCGCCGACACCTTCAAGGGGAACGACGCGGTCCTGTTCGACCTGTTCAACGAGCCCTATCCGGACGCCGCCAACGGCTTCACCGACGCCACCGCGGCCTGGACCTGCCTGCGCGACGGCGGCACCTGCACCGGCATCGGCTACCCGGTCGCCGGCATGCAGTCGCTGGTCGACGCGGTGCGCGCCACCGGCGCCACCAACGTGATCCTGACCGGCGGCCTGACCTGGACCAACGACCTGAGCCAGTGGCTGGCCTACCGGCCGGTCGACCCGACCGGCAACCTGGTCGCCTCCTGGCACTCGTACAACTTCAACGGCTGCGTCACCACCGCCTGCTGGGACTCCACCATCGGCGCGGTCGCGGCGAAGGTCCCGGTCCAGGCCGCCGAGATCGGCCAGAACAACTGCGACCACGACTACATCGACCAGGTGACGGCCTGGGCCGACCGGAACGGCGTCGGCTACTCGGCCTGGACCTGGAACCCGTGGGGCGTGTGCACCAGCAACGGGAACGTCCTGATCACCGACTGGGCGGGCACCCCGACGGCCACCTTCGGCCAGGGGTACCGGGCGCACCTGCTGGCCCAGCACCCGTGACCCGTCACTCGTCACCCGTGACCCGTCACCCGTCGCCGGTGGCCCGTCACCCGTAGTCCCGCCGCGCACGCGTCGGCCCCGGGAGCGAACGCACCGTCATCCGTCCGGCGAATGACGGGTATTCGTACAATCGATCGGCAGTACCATTCCCCGGGACCACCGACT
Source organism: Kitasatospora sp. NRRL B-11411 (assembly GCF_000721345.1). Lineage (NCBI taxonomy): Bacteria > Bacillati > Actinomycetota > Actinomycetes > Kitasatosporales > Streptomycetaceae > Kitasatospora > Kitasatospora sp. NRRL B-11411. The sequence goes on from NZ_JOGH01000046.1 coordinate 44,206, forward strand.
CCGTTCAGGATGGCTGCCACTCCGGCCCGCCGACACGGCGTCCCGTGCCGACATCCCCACCGCCGTCCGGGCGGGGACGGGCCGACGCGTGCGCCCGTCCGCTCCCGGCCGGCGGTCCACTCCTCTGCGAACGGAGCGGTCATGCCCGCCCCCCTCCCCGCCGACGCGCCCGCGCCGGACCAGGTGCTCACCGACGTGCCCGCGCCGGACCCGGTCCTCGCCCGGCCCCGGCTGACGGTGACCCTGCTGATGGCGGGCAGTTGCCTGCCGATCCTCGGCGCCGTCCTGATCGCCCCGGTCGTGCCGAAGCTCCAGGACCACTTCGCCTCGGTCTCCGGCGTGGACGCCCTCGCCCCGATGGCGCTGACCGTCCCCGCGCTCTCCCTCGCCGTCATGGCGCCGTTCGCCGGCGCGATCATCGACCGCCTCGGCCGCCACCGCCTGCTGGTGATCGCCACCGTGCTCTACGCGATCGTCGGCACCGCCCCGCTCTGGCTCGACTCGCTGCCCGCGATCATCGCCAGCCGGGCCCTGGTCGGCGTCGCCGAGTCCGCCATCATGACCTGCTGCACCACCCTGATCGGCGACTACTGGAGCGGCAAGCAGCGCGAGAAGTACCTCGCCCTGCAGGCGATATGCTCCGCCGTCTCCGCCACCGCCTTCTTCGCCCTGGGCGGCGCCGCGGGTTCGGCGGGCTGGCGCGCCCCGTTCTGGGCCTACGCCGTCGGCCTGCTGCTCGCGCCCCTGCTGGCCACCGTGCTGCGCCCGGCCGGCCGCCGCACCGACGGCGCCACCGTCGCCCTCACCCCCTTCGGCCCGCTGCTGCGCCGCCTGCTGGCGCCCTGCGCGCTGACCTTCTTCGGCGCGATCGTCTTCTACACCATCCCCGTCGAGACCTCCTTCCTGCTCAAGGACCTCGGCACCGAGGCGCCCGCCACCATCGGCCTGTGCACCGCGATCGCCAGCGCCGCCACCGTCGCCGGCGCGGCCGCCTTCACCCGCCTCACCGACCGCGCCGAGCGCCTGCTCCCCTGGACCCTCGCGCTCTGCGCGGCCGGCTTCGGCATCATCGCCTTCGCCGGGAACGTCCCCCTCCTGGTCGTCGGCGCCGTCGTCAACTGCCTGGGCACCGGCATGCTGCTGCCCACCCTGATCAACCGCACCGTCGCGCTGCTCACCCCCGCCAACCGCGGCCGCGGCACCGGCCTGTGGAACACCGCCTTCTTCCTCGGCGAGTTCGTCTGCCCGCTGATCCTGCTCGGCGTCGCCAAGCCCGCGGGCGACCTCGCCGGCGCCGTCGGCGTCCTCGGCGTCGTCACCCTGGCGATCGCCGCCGGCCTGGCCGTCGCGCGTTCCCGGCGCGGGGAGGTCCCCCGGGCGGTGGAGAACGCGCACGCCTGATCCCCGGCAGCCCGTCCGGCCCGCGTCCGGCGCGGGCGCCGGCCGGGGTGCCGGGAGCAGCGGGCACCGTACGGCAACAGCCGGTGCTCGCTGCTCCCGGCCGCGGCGGTGCCCGGTCGAACGGGCCCGCTGCCGCCGGGACTTGTCGCGCGGGCGTCCGCGCCGTGACGGACGCCGGTGCGGCCCGGCCCGCCCCGCCCCGGCC
>NZ_JOGH01000047.1:0-60578 GCF_000721345.1 Kitasatospora sp. NRRL B-11411
CGGTGAGGGGGAGGGCGGGGTTGGGGCCGGTCGCGGGGAGTTCGCCGCCCGGGCCGGTGGGGGTCGGGACGGGCAGGGTGGTGGAGGGGCTGGGCGAGGGGCCGGTGCTGGGGCTCGCGCTGGCGGACGGCGAGGGGCTGGGTGCCGGGCTGCCGGTGGGGCTGGGCGTGGGGCTGGGCGAGGGGCTGGTGTCCTCGCAGGCGATGGCGGCGTCGAACGGCCAGTAGTGCAGTTCCCCGGCGACCACCGACGTGCCGTGGACCAGCGGCCCGGCGTCGTAGGCGCGGGCGATGACGTCGCCCTCGATGTTGGAGGCGTTGAGGTCCTTGAGGTGGGCGCTGGGCGCGTAGATGGTGCCTTCGAGGGAGTCGCCGCTGGACATGGTGAGGTCGGTGGCGTCGGGGAAGTCCCACAGCACGTACGGGGCCTGCGGTCCGCTGATGCCCGCGGTGTTGGGGTTGTGCCAGTCGAACACACCGTTCTCGGCGGTGGTGTCGGTGACGATCAGCAGCGGGGTGTCCTTGGTGGGCTGGTTGTGGAAGTTGATCTCGCCGAGGGCGTTCATCTGCTGGCCCGTCAGGTGCAGCACGTTGGTGCGGCCCGGGGTGAGGGTCAGGTGGCCGGTGGTGCCGGGCGGGTAGGGGCCGTCGGGCAGCGGGTGGCCGGCGTCGTCGAGCAGGGTGACGTTCTGCGCGCAGCCGGCCATCACCCGGGCCCGTTCGCGGAAGACCTCGAACGCGGTGGTGAAGTCGATCAGGCCGGGGGCCGGTCCGACCGAGGCGGTGGGCTGGTGCAGCGTCATCTCGATCCGCGGCACCGAGTTGTGGGCGGTGCCGGCGGCCACCACCTGGGTGTTGACCTGGGCGTTGTTGGCGTCCCGGTCGACGGCGAGCGAGCCGGTCATGTCGCCGATCTTCGTGTAGCCGCCGCTGAGCACCTTCAGCACGCCGTCCGGGGAGCTCCCGGCGTAGTCGATCCGGCCGCCGACCACCAGCGCGGCGGGCTGGTCGTCGCCGGGGGCGGTGAAGGTGCCGGGGTTGTGCAGGCTGACGTTGTAGCCGGAGCCGAAGGAGAGGTTCCCGCCGGTGGCGACCGGGCCTTCGGCCTCGGTGCTCCCCAGCGTGGTGTCGTGCTCCACGAAGGCGTTGTAGCCGAGGTTCCCCTCGACCGGGTTTCCGATCGAGGCCCGCTTGGATCCGGCCGCTGCGGCGGTCGGCGACAGCAGGGCCGGGGCGAGCAGAGGGGTGGCGGCGAGGCCGAGGGAGAGGGCCGCGAGGGCGAGGGGGCGTACGGGCATAGCGGGAGATTAGGCAGACGAAACGGTCGATCCGGCACCGCCACGCGGCACCCCTCGGACGGCTGCACCCACTTGACGTAGCGTCGGCAACTCCCCGCACCGGGGCCGCGCCGCCTGCCGGACGGACGCCGACCGAACGCCAACCGAACGCCGGACGGATACCGGACGGACGCGCTCGGCGGGTTCCCGGCCGTCTCGGAGCCGGCCCTCAGGAGCCCCGGCACCGAGCGCCCCCACATGCCACGCACCGCAGCCGACGGCCCGCCCCCAGCCCGTCCCCCACCGCCGTCCGGCTTATCGCAGCATTATCCGCGGCTTGGATTCTGCCTAACCTTCCCGCCCGCCACCTGCGCCGAAGCGCCCCCGGACGCCCCGCACCCACCCCCGGACGCGCCCCGACCGACGCCCCGGCGGCCCGCCGCCGACGCCCGGCGAGCAGTGTTTTCCCCGCCGTTCCGGGGCCGCCGCCGATCGGCCGGAACCTGACGTCACGCCAGGTCGGCACCGTCGGACGGACAGTGACGGTGGCCGAATGCCGCCATTCGCCAACTGCTCCCCGTTGGCCGACACTTGTCAATTGGTATAGGCCAATCGTAGCCTTCGGACGGCTCGTGGTGTGCCGGGTCCACACCACACCGTCCCGGGGTCGCTCCCCGTGGCTCGCGGGCAGACGTGCCCGTTTTTCCCCCACGATCGGCCCGACCTTTCCCGAGGAGAACCATGTCTTGGTCCCGCCGTCTGCTCGCCGCCTCCGCGGTGGGCGCGGGTGCCCTGGTCGCCACCACCGTCGCCGCCGGCACCGCCAACGCGCACGGCGCCATGTTCGGCCCGCCCAGCCGCATCGCGGCCTGCTACGCGGAAGGCCCGGAGACCCCCAAGTCCCAGGTCTGCAAGGACCTCGTCGCGGACAGCGGCACCCAGCCGCTGTACGACTGGAACGAGGTCAACATCGCCAGCGCCAACGGCCAGAGCCAGCAGATCATCCCGGACGGCCACCTCTGCTCGGCCAACCGCGACAAGTACCGCGCCCTGGACTGGGCCCGCACCGACTGGCCGGCCACCTCGGTGGCGGCCGGCGCGAAGACCTTCGACTTCCGGGTCACCGCGCCGCACCAGGGCACCATGAAGCTGTACCTGACCGGCGCGGGCTACGACCCCACCAAGCCGCTGAAGTGGTCCGACCTGGACCTGGCGAACCCGGTCGCGGTCTACGACACCGCCCGCACCTCGGACAACGGGTACTACCACGTCAACGTGAACCTGCCGCAGCGCACTGGCCGGCAGCTGGTCTACATGGTGTGGCAGCGCTCGGACAGCCCCGAGGCGTTCTACGGCTGCTCGGACCTCGACTTCGGCTCCACCACCGCCGCGGCCGCCGCCCCGCCGGCCGCGAACGCCCCGTCCGCGCCGACCCAGGCGCAGCTCGACGCGGGCGCGGCCCGCTCGACCGTCTCGCACCACGGCCACGGCGGCGACCTCACCGCCGCCGAAGCGGTGGTGGCCTCCTCCGGCACCGTCGCGGTGGACCGGCCCGGCCAGGACAACCTGCTGCTCGGCCTGGCCGGCGCGGGCCTGCTGGCGGCCACTGCCTCGGGCGCGTACCTGGCCCGCCGGATGCGCGGCACCGCCGTCTCCGCCTGACGGCCCATGGACGCCTGACTTCGGGTCAGGCGGGCGGCGCGGCCCCCTCCCCCACGTTTCGGGGGCCGCGCCCTCCGTCGTCCGATGGCTCCCCCATGGCCTTAACTGCTCCTGATTGAACCGTCAACTCCTTGTAAAACCACAGGACTTGACCTTGACGGCCCGGATTGGTCTGGACCATCTTGAGTGCGCCCCACGCACTCCGTGCCCGGCCCCCACCCATCCCCCACACCGTCAAGGAGGACTCGCCCATGAGGCGCGTCACCCTCTCCCTCGCCGCCGCGGCGGCGTTGATCGCCGCCCCGCTGGGCGCCACCGCCGCCGGTGCGGCAGGCGTCTCCGGCCTGACCGCCGACTACGCGGTCACCCAGAGCTGGTCGAACGGCTTCCAGGCCACGTACACCGTGACCAACCACACCAACGCCACCGTCAACAGCTGGTCGCTCTCCTTCGACCTGCCGACCGGCGAGAGCGTCTCCAGCCTGTGGAACGGCACCCTGAGCTCGACCGCCACCCCGACCGGCACCCACTACACGGTGACCTCGCCGAGCTGGGCCGCTCCGCTCACCCCCGGCGCCGCCGCCCCCGCGGTCGGCTTCGGCGTCACCACCGGCGCCACCCAGAGCGCCCCCGTCAACTGCACGATCAACAACCAGCCGTGCGCGGGCGCGCCCGCCGACACCGTCGCGCCGTCCGTCCCCGGCAGCCCGCACTCGACCGGCACCGGCCCGGGCAGCATCACCCTCGGCTGGACGGCCTCCACCGACAACACCGCGGTGGCCGGCTACCACGTGTACGAGGGCACCACCGCGGTGGCCACCGTGACCGGCACCTCCGCCACCGTCCGCGGCCTGCTCCAGGGCAGCAGCCACACCTTCACCGTGACCGCCTTCGACGCGGCGGGCAACGAGTCGGCGGCCTCCGCGGCCGTCACCGCCACCGCGGGCACCGGCACCAGCGCGGGCACCGCCGCCCCCTACGTGGACCTCGGCGCCTACCCGACGCCCAGCCTGCCCGCGCTCTCCGCCGCCAGCGGCATCAAGGAGTTCTCGCTGGCGTTCATCATCAACGGCAGCCAGCCGTGCACCGCCAGCTGGTTCGGCGCCTACGACCCGGCCACCGGCTGGAACAAGGCCGACATGGACGCGATCCGGGACGCGGGCGGCGACGTCCGCCCGTCCTTCGGCGGCGCCAACGGCACCGAACTCGCCCAGTCCTGCACCACGGTGGCCGCGCTGGCCGCGCAGTACCAGAAGGTCGTGGACGTCTACGCGCTCGACCGGGTCGACTTCGACATCGAGGGCACCGCCGTCACCGACCACGCCTCGGTCGACCGCCGCTCGGCCGCGCTCGCCCAGGTCCAGGCCGCGCAGCGGGCCAAGGGCCGCGACCTGAAGGTCAGCCTGACCCTGCCGGTGCTGCCCAGCGGCCTCACCGCGGACGGCGTCTACATCCTGCAGTCCGCCAAGAACGCCGGCCTCTCGGTCGACCTGGTCAACGTGATGGCGATGGACTTCGGCGACTGGGCCGCACCGAGCCCGGCCGGCAAGATGGGCGCCTACGCGATCCAGTCCGCGCAGTCCACCCAGGCGCAGATCCGCTCGGTGTGGACCGACCTGACGGACGCCCAGGCGTACGCCAAGGTCGGCGTCACCCCGATGCTGGGCCAGAACGACACCGCCTCCGAGGTGTTCGGCCTCACCGACGCCCAGCAGCTGGTCTCCTTCGCCCAGCAGAACCACCTCGGCGAGCTGGCCTTCTGGGAGATGACCCGGGACGCCAACGCGTGCACCGGCTCGCTGCCCAAGTGCACCAACGTCCCGCAGACGCCGTACCAGTTCTCGAAGCTCTTCGCGGCCTACCAGGGCTGATCCTCCGTCCTTCCGCGGGGCGCGTCCCCGCGCGGGAACGGGGCCGGTGGCCCCGGAGCGCACTGCTCCGGGACCACCGGCTCCGCACTTGCGCCCCGACGGGGCGTCAGGCGGGCTGGTGCTCGCCCTCCTTGCGGAGCGCGCCCTCCTCCCCGGGGCCGCCGTCCTCGCCGCCCTCGCCGCCCTCGTGCTCGGGGCGACCGTGCATCGGCAGCAGGAAGATCGCGGCGAAGACCACCACCAGCAGCCCGACCTCGGCCCACAGGGTGACCTGCTCGGCACTGGCGAAGTCCGCGCTCTTCAGCCGCTCGAAGAAGACCGTGCCCAGGATCGCGCTGCCCAGCGCCGCGCCGAGCTGCTGCACGGACGTCAGCGTGCCGGAGGCGGAACCGGTCTCGTGCGTCTCGACCGAGGCCAGCACCATCCCGAAGAACGGGGCCATCACCAGGCCCATGCCCAGGCCGCTGACCGCCAGCGAGGGCACCATCTCCCAGGGCGTCACTCCGGCGCCCTGGCTGTGCAGGGTGTACATCAGGCCCAGCACGCCGGCCAGCATCACCACCAGGCCCGCGTGCATCACCTTGCGGCCGTACTTCTGCAGCGCCTGGGCGGCGCCGAACGCGATCACCATGCCGATCGAGGACGGGATGCCCGTCAGGCCGGACTTGAAGGCGCTGTAGTGCAGGCCGAGCTGGGTGTACAGGCTGAACGTCAGCCAGAAGCCGGTCATCGCGGTGAAGAAGACCAGGCCGAGCGCCATGCCGCCGCTGAAGCCGCGCTTGGCGAACAGGCTGGGCTCGACCAGCGGGTCCGCCCCGGCGGCCTTGCGGCGGGCCTCGTACCAGCCGAACAGGCCGAACACCGCCACGCCGACCGCCAGCAGCGCGAACGCCCACAGCGGCCAGTCGTGCTCGCGGCCCTGGACCAGCGGGTAGATGACCAGCGCCGCGCCGAGGGCGGCCAGCAGCGCGCCGAGCAGGTCGAGCCGGACGGTCGGGCCGTGGCCCTGGGCGGGCAGGAAGACCCGGCCGCCGACGAAGGCGAACAGGCCGAGCGGGATGTTGATCAGGAAGATCATCCGCCAGCCGGTGCCCCCGAAGTCCGCGTCGATCAGCCAGCCGGCCAGGATCGGGCCGCCGACCGTCGACAGGCCCATCACCGGGCCGAACATGCCGAAGGCCGCGCCCTGCTCCTTGGGGGAGAAGATCTCCTTCATGATGCCCAGGCCCTGCGGCAGCATCACCGCGCCGAGCAGGCCCTGGAGCACCCGCGCGGCGACCAGCTGCCAGGGCTCCTGGGCCAGGCCGCAGGCGAGCGAGCCGAGGGTGAACCCGGCCGCGCCGATCATGAACATCCGGCGGCGCCCGAAGATGTCGCCGAGCCGGCCGCCGGTGATCAGGCCGATGGCCATCGCCAGCGTGTACGCCGCGCCGAGCCACTGGATGGTGGACTCGCCGCCGCCGATGTCCGCCCGGATCGCGGGGGCGGCGATGTTGGTGACCAGGGAGTCGAGCAGGTCCATCACCTCGGCGGCGAGGATGACGAACAGCGCGACCCAGCGCCACCGGTAGGGTTCGGCGGCGCCGCCGCCGGAGGGCGGTGCCGATGTCGTGGGGCCGACCGCGTCGGTCATGACAGCTCCTGTTTGCTACCAGGCGCGGTGGACGGGGGCCGCGCGATTGAACGGTGTTTGCTTGGACGAACACTGTTCTACGAGTCGAGCGGCGTTCCCGTCAAACGGATTAACCCTGATTTCCCCCTTACTCCTCCCCTACTCCTCCCCCACCTCCACCCCGACCCCCGTCCGCCCTCGCCCCTTCCGCACCCGCCCCCAGCTGCGCCGATCCCCCGCCGGACGGTGATCGCTTCGCACCCGCTTCGAACGGCGTTCGTCCGGAGTACGATGATCGCCGGTGGAACGTTCAGCGAAAGCAGGTGGCCCGATGCCCGCGCAGATGCCCGAGAACCCGTGGCACAAGCCCCGCAAGGCCGAGCCCCGGCAGCCGCTCAGCCGCGCGCTGATCGTGGAGACCGCGGTCCGGGTGCTGGACACCGAGGGCCTGTCCGGGGTGACGATGCGCCGGGTCGCGCAGGAGCTGGGCACCGGCCCGGCCTCGCTGTACGCGCACGTCTCCAACAAGGAGGAGCTGCTCGACCTGGTGCTGGAGCGGGTGGTCTCCGAGATCCGGCTGCCCCGCCGCCCCGAGCCGGCCCGCTGGAAGGAGCAGGTCACCGAGATCTGCTTCGAGGCGCAGCGGGTGCTGACCTCCCACCGGGACGTGTCGCTGGTCTCGCTGGGCAACATCCCGCTGGGCGAGAGCCAACTGGCCGTCACCGAGTTCCTGCTCGACCTGCTGCTCCGGGTCGGCCTGCCGCCCCAGGTGGCGGCCTGGGCGCTGGACGGGCTCGGCCAGCTGATCGACACGGACGCGTACGAGGCGTCGGTGTACGCGGAGCGGATCGCCCGCGGCACGGACATCGGCGAGTACTTCGGGCAGCTGCACAGCTACCTGGAGGCGCTCCCGGAGGACCGCTTCCCGAACCTCCAGGCGATGGCGGACACCATGGTGACGGGCGACGGGGACGAGCGCTACGCCTTCAAGATCGAGGTGTTCCTGCGCGGCCTGGAGTCCTACCTCCCGACCGGGAACTGACCCCGCCCGCACGCCCTCGCTCCACCCCTCCCCGCCCTCCTGACGTCCCGTCAGCGAATCCACGACACCTGCCTTGACCTGCAATTTACCGGCATTTGACCGCCCCATGAACCGCTCCGCCGCGGCTCCGGCCGGAAGGGTTGACGGCCGCCCGGCACAGGTCTATACCAGTGGCAGTCACGTCAACCTCGGCTAGGTACCCGACCGTTGGCCCGGCCGCGCACCCCCACTTCCGCGCGTCCGGGCTGCCGTCCTCGCCGCCTCCTGGAGAGGTCCTCGATGGAACGCGCACTTCCCCCACACCCCCCTGCCGACACCCCCGCCGCCACCGCCCCGGTGCGGCACCGCCGTCCGCGCCGCGCCGTCGCGGTCGCGCTGTCCGTGTTCGGCCTGCTGGCCGGCGGCGTCTCCGCGATCGCCGCGTCCGGCTCCGCCAGCGCCGCGACCACGGGCGGGCTCGGCTCCAACTGGTACGCCTCCGCGCCGTACCTGATGCCGGAGGACAACAGCCCGCCGGACGCCGCCGCCGTGATGGACGCCACCGGCCAGAAGGCGTTCCAGCTCGCGTTCATCCTGGCCCAGGGCAGCACCTGCAGCCCGTCCTGGGGCGGGACGTCTTCGATCGACACCGACACCACGATGCCGGCCGTCATCCAGACCATCCGCAACAAGGGCGGCGACGTCTCGGTGTCGGTGGGCGGCTACGGCGGCACCAAGCTCGGCCAGACCTGCGGCACCCCGGAGGCGACCGCCGCCGCGTACCAGAAGGTCGTCACCAAGTACAACCTCAAGGCGATCGACTTCGACCTCGAGGAGCCGGAGTACGAGAACACCGCCGCCATCCACAACGAGATCGGCGCGGCCCGCATCCTGCAGCAGAACAACCCGGGGATCTACGTCTCCATCACCACCGCGGGCACCAACGCCGGCACCGGCTGGTTCGGCACCCAGATGCTGCTGGAGGCGAAGTCCCAGGGCTTCACCCCGAACAACTACTCGATCATGCCGTTCGACGGCGGCTTCAGCGGGGCGGCGGCGCAGACCGACGCGCTGGTGAAGTTCAACCAGATCCTGCAGAGCACCTTCGGCTGGAACGAGGCCACCGCGTACGCCCACGAGGGCGTGTCGATGATGAACGGCCGCACCGACGCCGCCGAGTACTTCAAGCAGGCGGACTTCCAGACCGTGCTGGACTTCGCCACCGCGCACAAGCTGGCCCGCTACACCTACTGGTCCGTCAACCGCGACCGCCAGTGCCCCGGCACGGTCGACCCGGGCCTGTCCGGCGCCTGCTCCAGCGTGGCGCAGAACGACTGGGACTTCACCAAGTACACGGTGAAGTTCGCCGGCGCGACCCCGCCCACCAGCTCGCCGTCCCCCTCGCCGAGCACCGGCACCAGCACCTCGCCGAGCCCCTCTCCCAGCACCGGAACCGGCACCTGCAGCCCCGCCTGGTCGGCGACCACCACCTACGTGGCCAACGACAAGGCCAGCTACAACGGTCACAACTACCACGCCAAGTGGTGGACGCTGAACGAGAACCCGGGCAGCAGCGGCCAGTGGGGCGTGTGGGCCGACGACGGCCCGTGCTCCTGACCGCTCCCGACCCGAACGACCGACGGGCCGCCCGGTCCACGAGCCTCGAGCTCGGGACCGGGCGGCCCGTCCGCCGTACCACCTGCCCGGCCTGCCAGCCGGCCGACCCGTTCGGCCCGCTGCCGGGCCGTCGGTGCCGGCGTCGGTGCCGGTGACGGGGTGTCAGACCTCGGCGCGGTTGCGGAACTCCTCCGCCACGGCGCGGGTGGAGGGCAGGTCGGCGAGCGGTTCGCCGACCACCCGGGAGGCCAGCTCGGACGCCAACTTGATGACGTCCTCGCGCAGTTCGGCCTCGGCCAGCACCTTGTCGGCGGCCAGCTGCACCTGCGCCTCGGCCACCAGCTGCTCGCGCTGCTGCAGCGCCTCCGCCCGCAGGGCCGCGACCAGCGCCGCGCCCTCCTCGGCGGCGGTCTGCCGGATCGCGGCGGCCTCGTGCCGGGCGGCGGTGAGCTCGGCCTGGAACTCCTGGCGGATGTGTTCCGCCTCGGCCCGGGCCGCCTCCGCGCGGGCGATGCCGCCGTCGGTCTTGTCGTGGCGTTCGGCGAGGGTGCGTTCGATGCGGGGCAGCAGCACCTTGCCGAGCGCCCAGAAGAGGGCGAAGAAGACGATCAGTCCGAGGATCAGCTCGGGCACGTTCGGTTCGAGAGGTCCCATACTCAGTATGCTATCCGCTCATCCGACGAATCATTCGGCCGCCCCCTGCCCAGCGCCCTTGCCCCGCAAGGAACTTCGCCCCGCGCTCCCCCACCCGGTCAGCCGCCGGTCACCCCGTCGGTGTGCTCGCGCAGCAGGTCGGCGTGCCCGTTGTGGCGGGCGTACTCGGTGATGACGTGCAGGTACGTCGTCCGCAGGGACTGCTCCTCCCCGTACACGGCCAGCGTGGCGTCCAGCGAGGCGCCGGCCACCGCGAGGTCGGCGAGCCGCTGCTCCTCCAGCAGCGCCAGGTACTCCTGCTCGGCCCGCTCGGGCTCCAGCAGGTCGAAGTCCGCGTCCTTGTGGCCCTCCACCGCGTGCAGCGGCGGCACGTCCTGCCCGGCGAAGCGGATCCGGAACCACGTCCGCTCCACCTTGGCCAGGTGGCGCATCAGCCCGAGCAGCGAGAGCGAACTCGCGGGCAGCGGGCGCAGCGCGAGCTGCTCGCCGGTCAGGCCGGCGCACTTGTGCAGGAAGGTGGCGCGGTGCCAGGCGAGGTAACCGGGCAGCAACTCGGTCTCCGGGGCGGTGAGCGAGCCGCCGGCGCGGGTGGTGGCGGGAACGGTCCATGTCATGTGCCCGATCATGCCCAGACCGGCTCGGACCGCACCAGGGGATTTCCCCCGCCGCAGGGGCCGCCGGCCGAACTTCCGGGACCCGCCCGAGCCCACGCGCCCGCCCCCGGCCCGGGATACGGCCCTGGGCCCGGCCTTGGATCCGGTCCGAGGTCCGGCCCGGGGGCCGACCCGAGGTCCGGTCCGGGGTCAGGTCCGGGTGATCCGGGATCCGGCGCGGGTCCGGCTCGGCGGTTGGTAGCATCGCGGTGAGCCGTGACTGGCGCGCTGGGATGGAATCACCATCGGGGAGCGGCTCCGTGCGGTGCCCTCGGGCACCGTCTGCTGTCGCCGTGCGCCTGGGCCGTCCGAATCGTCGCCGTTCCGTACGAGGAGACCGCCCGTGGCCGAGTCCCTGCCCGCACACACCTTCGGCAGCCCTGCCGCCGACACCGCCTTCCGCAGCGCCCTGAACGTGGTGCGCGCCGTCGAACCCCGGATCGCCGCGGCGATCTCCGGGGAACTGGAGGACCAGCGCGCCTCGCTGAAGCTGATCGCCAGTGAGAACTACGCCTCGCCCGCGGTCCTGCTGGCGATGGGCAACTGGCTGAGCGACAAGTACGCGGAGGGCACCCCGGGCCGCCGCTTCTACGCGGGCTGCCGCAACGTGGACACCGTGGAGGAGCTGGCCGCCGAGCACGCCCGCGAGCTGTTCGGCGCGGAGCACGCGTACGTGCAGCCGCACTCCGGGATCGACGCCAACCTGGTGGCGTTCTGGGCGGTGCTCTCGCAGCGGGTGGAGAGCCCGGCGCTGCAGCGCGCCCAGGTCCGCAACGTCAACGACCTGAGCGAGCAGGACTGGGCCGAGCTCCGCCGCGAGCTGGGCAACCAGCGGATGCTGGGCATGTCGCTGGACGCGGGCGGGCACCTCACCCACGGCTTCCGGCCGAACATCTCGGGCAAGATGTTCGAGCAGCGCAGCTACGGGACCGACCCGGCGACCGGGCTGGTCGACTACGACGAAGTCCGGCGGATCGCCCTGGAGTTCAAGCCGCTGATCCTGGTGGCCGGGTACTCGGCGTACCCGCGGCTGGTGAACTTCCGCCGGATGCGGGAGATCGCGGACGAGGTCGGCGCGACCCTGATGGTCGACATGGCGCACTTCGCGGGCCTGGTCGCGGGCAAGGTGCTGACGGGGGACTTCAACCCGGTCGCGCACGCGCAGATCGTCACCACCACCACGCACAAGTCGCTGCGCGGCCCGCGCGGCGGCATGGTGCTGTGCACCTCCGAGCTGGCGGAACACGTCGACCGGGGCTGCCCGCTGGTGCTCGGCGGCCCGCTGTCGCACGTGATGGCGGCGAAGGCGGTGGCCTTCGCGGAGGCGCGCCGCCCCGAGTTCCAGGTGTACGCCCAGCAGGTGGTGGACAACGCCCGGGCGCTCGCCGAGGGCCTGCTGAAGCGCGGCGCCCGGCTGGTGACCGGCGGCACCGACAACCACCTGGTGCTGGCGGACGTCTCCTCCTACGGGCTGACGGGCCGCCAGGCGGAGGCGGCGCTGCTGGACTCCGGCATCGTCACCAACCGCAACGCCGTCCCGCAGGACCCGAACGGCGCCTGGTACACCTCCGGCATCCGGCTCGGCACGCCCGCGCTGACCACCCGCGGGCTGGGGGCGGCCGAGCTGGACGAGGTCGCCGAGCTGATCCACACCGTCCTGACGGCCGCGGCTCCGGTCGGCTCCTCGAAGGCGCAGTACACCCTGGACGCGGCCGTCCGCGACGCGGTCGCCAAGCGCGCGGTCGACCTGCTCGCCGACCACCCGCTCTACCCGGGCATCGCGCTCACCTGATCCGCCCTTCCCCGCGTCCCCGTCCGGACGCCCCTCGGCCCGGCCCGCCGCCACCCCGGCGGGCCGGGCCGCCGGCTGCCCGCCCACCTCCACCGACCGCCCGGGAAGAGGGCGCCGAAGTCCGTTGCGGAGGTTGCGAAGACCGTCACGGAGACGGCACCGCAACCCCTCACCGAGGCAGCCGCGGAGGCAGTCGCCGGAACCACGGTGGAGGCTGCCTAGGATGACCGCCATGGATGCCGTAACCTCCGTGAACACCGGAACCCGCGACGGCGGACCGCTCGACCCGGTCGGCGTCCCCGGGGTGCGCAACTTCCGGGACGCGGGCGGCACCGGCGCGCTCCCCCGCGGGGTGCTGTACCGCTCCGGCGCGCTGGACCGGTTGACGCCCGACGGCGCGCGGGCACTGCACGGCCTGGGCGTGCGCACCGTGCTGGACCTGCGCAGCACGCCGGAGGTCGCCGCCCGGCCGGACGCGCTGGTCGGCGGCGGCATCCGGTACTTGCACGTCCCGGTGTTCCCCGAGCAGCGCTGGCCGCAGGAGCAGGCCGAGCTGTACCCGCTGATGGCCGAGCTGGCCGGGCGGCCCGTGGTGGCCGCGGTCCGGCAGTTGCTGGTGGCCGAGCAGCGTGCCGTGCTGGTGCACTGCGCGTCCGGCAAGGACCGCACCGGGGTGGTGGTCGCGCTGCTGCAGTCGCTGCTCGGTGCGCCGGAGGCCGAGGTCACCGCCGACTTCCTCCGCTCCAACGCCGCGCTCGGCCTGACCGTGGCCGACCCGGCCGTGCCCGGCCACGCCACCCGGCCGGTCGCGGCCGGCCACCTGCGCCGGGCCCTGCTCTCCGTCCGCTCCCACCACGGCGGCCTGGACGAGCACCTGCGCGCCCACGGGGCCGAGGTCTCCGAACTCGCCGCGCTGCGCGCCGCGTTCCGGGTCCCGCAGGGCCAGGGGCCGTCGGCACCGGGTGCCGCCACCGGCCGGTGACCAACCGGCGGACACTCCCGGCGGCCGGGCTGCCCGCGCCGATAGGCTCGCCCCCGCCGCGGCCGGGTGCACGACGCACCGGCTGCCGTTCCGCACCCCTTCCGCAGGAGAACAGCCATGCTCAAGGTCAACGAATACTTCGACGGCACGGTCAAGTCGGTCGCCTTCACCTCCGCGGACGGCCCGGCGACCGTCGGTGTGATGGCCCCCGGCGAGTACGAGTTCGGCACCTCCGCCCCGGAGATCATGCACGTGGTCAGCGGCGCCCTGACCGTGAAGCTCCCCGGCTCCGACGACTGGCAGACCTTCTCCTCCGGCGAGCGTTTCTCCGTTCCGGGTGACAGCAAGTTCCACCTCCAGGTCTCGATCGACACGGCCTACTTCTGCGAGTACTGCTGACCCCAGGGCCCACTCACCCTCCGTCACGGGCGCGCCGGGCCGCCTCCCCCCTCGGTCCGGTAAAGGCCCGGCCAACCCGGCCACGGCCGGAACGGCGCGCCCTACGGTGGACCGATCAACCACCGACCGACGGGGGACCACCATGGGCAGAACCGGACCGCACCGCCCGGACCGGCCCGCACCCGGGCCGCTCCGCGCCCGTGCCAAGACCGGCTGCGCGGCCGTCATCGCACTGCTCGGACTCCTCCTCGTCTCCCTGCTCGGTGGCACCCTCGCCTACGACGCGGCCGGGGACCTCGGCTACCAGACCGGATGGCGGGGCACTCCGCGCCTGGCGATGACCATCGACTCCTGCTCCGCGCACGGCAGTGGACGGACCCGGATGTACGCCTGCTTCGGACACGGCGACCGGGGCAGCGCCGACACCGTCGACGGCGAGTGGCTGCTCGACGACCTCAGCCGCAGCTACCACGGGGGCACCGTCCTGAGCGTCCGCTGCTCCCCCACCGGCGGCTGCGTCGAGATCGCCGCAGACCGGATGGCAGGGGACACCGCCAAGCTCCTGTTCGGCCTGTGGTTGGTCACCGCCACTCCCGGCCTGGGGCTCGCCCTGCTGTCCGTCCGCCGCAACGAACGCCCCGGCCGGACCCCGAGGACCGGTCTCAGCCTGCCGTTCCGCCTGGGCCTGGTCTGGTTCGCCGCCCTACCGGCCCTGGCCCTGCTGTCGGGCATCCTCGCCGTCTTCCTCTGACTCTCCCCATGAGCGGCCCCTCTCCATGTCTCCCGTTCGTCGCGATCGGTCCGGCCCTGACCGGCCCCGGCCCCATCCCGGCCGGCCCCGTCCCGGCCGGTGGCGGCCCCGCATCGACATTGACAGTGCGTCAGCTCTGCGGGTGCGTCTCGTACATCCGCACCGCCACGGTGACGCCGGCCGCCGCGGTGAGCGCGGCGACCGCCCAGATCGCGGTGGTCAGGCCGTAGGCATCGGCCAGGATGCCCGCGACCAGTGCGCCGACCGCGAACCCCCCGTCGCGCCACAACCGGTAGACACCGACGGCCCGGGCCCGCCAGGCCGGATGGGCCACGTCCCCGATGACGGCGAGCAGGGTCGGGTAGACCAGTGCGGTGCCCGCGCCGAGCAGGGCCTGGGCCGCTGCCCACACCGGGAAGGTGCTGCCGACCGCGACCAGGCCGAGCGCAGCGGCCTGGAGCAGCATTCCGACGGTGATCAGGTGCTTGCGGCCGATGTGGTCCGACCACCAGCCGGTGAGCATCTGCCCGGCGCCCCAGACCGCCGGGTAGAGCGCGGCGAGGATGCCGATCCGGCCCAGGTCCAGCCCGTGAGCGGCGTACAGCAGCGGGAAGATGCCCCAGGCGAGGGCGTCGTTCAGGTTGTTGACCATGCCCGCCCAGCTGGCGGCGGACAGCGCCCGGTCGTCGAGGCTGACGGCGCGGGCTATCCGGGCGGTGCCGAGGGCGGCCGGTTCACCGGCCCCGGCTGGGTGCGCGGCAGCCTCGGCGCGGGCGTGCTCGCGGGTCTCCCGGACGGCGGCCGCGGCCAGGCCGAGGCCGAGTGCGACGTAGGCCGCGCCGAGCAGGAAGGGGGCGGGGCGCAGCCCCCAGTGCGCGGCGATCGCGCCGGTGGCGGTCGCGGTGACGGCCAACGCGAGGTATCCGGCGGCCTCGTTGAGGCCCATGGCCAGGCCTCGGCGGGCCGGACCGACCAGGTCGATCTTCATGATCACTGTGGTGGACCAGGTGAGCCCCTGATTGACGCCGAGCAGCACGTTGGCCGCGACGATCCACCCCCAGTTCGGGCCCCAGGCCAGCATGGCGGGGATCGGCAGGGCGATCAGCCACCCCGCGACCAGCACCGGTTTGCGGCCGTACCGGTCGGAGAGGGTGCCGGCGAAGAAGTTGGTGACCGCCTTGGTCGCGCCGAACGCCAGGATGTACGTCAGTGCGCCGGTGTAGGCGGACAGGTGGAACGTCCGGTCCGCGAGCAGCGGCAGTACGGTCCGCTCCTGTCCGAGCATGCCGCCGACCAACGCGTTCACCGCGACCAGCAGGCCGAACTGGGCCAGGTTGGCGCGCAGGCCGAGCCGGATCGGAGGGCTACCGATCCGGGCGGGTCCGGCAGGTCCGTCCGGCGCTGCGGGCCCGGGAGGTAGGGGGTGCTGCGGCGGACGCCGGGTTTCGAGGGTCATGGGCGGTGCTCCTGGGTGGGCATGTACGACAGCGCGCGGGCAGGGCGGGGATCGGCCCGTCCACGAGCCAGGATATTCCAATGTTCTGTGGATCATTAGATCAATGGATGGGTTCACCGTCACACCACCGCTTCCACCGCAGCCCCCCGCCCGGCCCCGGATCCAGGTCCAGCCCCGGATCCAGGCTCGGACTCGGACTCGGACTCGGACGGCAGGCTCGCCGGCAGGTGGCGGACGGCGGGCAGCGCGAGGAGGGCGAGTGCGGCCGGAACCGCGAGGACGGTCATTCCGAACAGCGTGGGGCGCACGCCGAGGCTGTCCGAGAGCGGGCCGGCCAGCACCAGACCGAGCGGCATCAGGGCGACGGAGATCAGGTGGTCGTAGGAGCTGACCCGGGAGAGCACCCGCTCCGGTATGTGCACCTGGAGCGAGGTCTCCCAGAGCACGAAGCACAGGGACACGCCCACACCCGTGACCGCCTCCAGCGCGGCAATCACCCAGACCGGCGCGCCGGACCCGATGATCGCGGCCTGGCAGGAGGCGACCGCCATGGCCACGGCCGCGACGGCCATCGGGCGGGCCGGTTTCAGGCGGTAGGAGCACACGTCCCCCACGATCGAGCCGAGGCCGAACGCGATGACCACCACCGTCCACGCACCGGCGCCGCCCCACTCGCGCTCCGCCAGCACCGGCCCGAGCACGAACACCGAAGGAAGCACCACCACGTGGTAGACCGCTATGGCCAGCATCCCCGACCACACCCACGTCCGGCTGCGCACCTGCTGCCAGCCGACCCGGAGTTCGGCCAGGAAGCCGAGCCGCTCGGCCCGCTCCGCCCCGCCGTCGGCGCCGCCCGCGGCGGCCGCACCGTCCACCGTGCCCAACCGGGCCAGCACGGCGGCGCTGACCGCGAAACTCGCGGCGTCCACCGCCAGCGCGCCACCGGGCCCGACCGCCGCGATCAGCAGGCCGGCCAGTGCGGGCCCGACCACCAGCCCCGTCGACTGCACGAAGCCGCGCAGCGCGTTCGCCTCGCGGAGCCGGTCGGCGGGGACGAGCAGGGGCAGCAGCCCGGTGGAGGCGGGGAGGAAGAAGGCATCCGCGACACCGAACACCGCCATCAGCAGCGCCAGCAGCCCGACCCGGGCGGTGCCGGTGAGCAGCAGCACCGCGGCGGCGGTCTGGACGGCGCACCGCAGCAGATCGGAGGCCAGCATGATCCACTGTCTCGGCATCCGGTCCGCCCAGACGCCCCCGGCGAGCGTGAACACCAGCAGCGGGAGCAGTCCGGCGGCCGTGACCAGCCCGACGTCGGCGGCCGAGCCGCCGATCGACAGCACGGCGAAGGGCAGCGCGACGAACGACACCCGGTCTCCCAGCACCGACAGCGACTGGCCGACGAACAGCCTGGCGAACCGGCGCTCGGTGCGGAGCACTTCAGGAATCAGGGCACCCACGGAACCTCCCCAACAAATTCGACGGATCCGACCACGCACCCACCGGAACAGCGAGCACGGCGATCGTAGGAAGCCCGCCGACCCCCTGTCGCATCATTTATCCGCAACGCCGCGAATGCCCCAATTCCATCCAACTCGCCACCCCAGCAAGCAGGTTGGCGGCCATCGACCATCCCCACCGACAGATCGGGGCCCCCGCCTTCCCCACTCCCCTCCACCCCAATCCCACCGATCGGCCAGACTTCTCCAGCCGATCCGCCGACCGCTCCCCCGTCCGATCCACCGTCAACAGGTCGTTCACACACCACGCAGGGCCCGGCGTGACGAAGGCGTGATCCGGGCGCGACGCGCTTGTGATTGCCACGTTCGAGTGAATAGGCTCGTCCCGGCCCGCACCGCCGGGCCCCCGCGCGCGACAACGCCGAGCCCTGTCCACCGCGTTGCGGGTCGACCACCACAACCCTTGGGCAGGGACGGGGGAACCACGTTAGTTGCCGTCCCCCACGGCTAGGGGTGAAGCCGTCCGCGCCGGATGACCGGAGCGCGACGGCCGGGCCTCCCTCCCGGCCCGAACCCGACAGCTCACCCCGTAGGCGTGCGGAGAGGATCTCGCATGCTCTTCACGGGTTCGGGACGTCACCGCCGGCAGAGCCCGACGGAGAAGGCCGCCGAGCGGGCGATCGCCGCAGCCGGTGTGGCCGGTGTCGGCATCGCCCTGCCGCTGCTCGCCGTGACCGGTGCGCACGCCGCCCCCAGCGCGGTCTGGGACCGGGTCGCCGACTGCGAAAGCGGCGGGAACTGGAACTCCGACCAGGGCAACGGCAGCTACGGCGGCCTGGGGATCAACGCCCAGCGCTGGACCGACTACGGCGGCACCCAGTACTCGGCGCTGCCGAACGGGGCCACCCGCAGCCAGCAGATCGCCGTCGCCGAACGCATCCTGGCCACCGAGGGCCCGTCCCCCTGGTCGGCGTGCGCGGACGACGCGGGCCTGAACACCGCCAGCGCGCCGGGCGTCGTCGACGACAACGACTCGGCGGACGAGACGGGTTCGCTGCGCGGCGCCCGCGGCGTCGCGGCGGTCAACGCCGCCGCGGACGGCAGCACCGTCCCGGACGGGAAGAGCGCGCCGGTGTTCTCCGGCCTCCCCGGCTACGACCCGGTCTCGCACGTGTACTGGTACGAGAAGAACGGCGCCTGGTTCTGGACCAGCCACCAGAGCCTGTACGAGCGCTACATGCAGCTGGCGCACCCCCAGCCGCAGCCCAGCGCGCCCGCCACGGAGACCCCGGTCGCCCCGGCCCCGACCACCCCCGCCCCGGACGCCTCGGCCACCCCGACCGTCCCGCCGGTCTCCCCCGGCCTCCCGCTGCTGCCGACCGACCCGACCGCCACGCCCAGCCCGGGCACGCCCACCACCCCCAGCCCGAGCACGCCCGCCGACGGCAGCAACGGCAACGGGACCGGCCTGCTGCCCACCCTCCCGGGCACGGGAACGGGAACGGGCACCGTCTCGCCCAGCCCGTCCACCGGCACCGGTACCGGCAGCACCGACAGCGCCACCGCCACCCCCGGCGCGACGCCCACCACCGGCAGCCCGACCACCCCGGGCACGAGCACGGGCAGCGGAGCCACCGCCCCCGCGGACGCGTCCGCCACGCCGGCCGCCCCGGCCGAGTCGGCGCCCCCGGCCCAGGCCCAGGCGCCGACCGCGCAGCCGTACACCGTGGGCCCCGGCGACACGCTGGCCTCGATCGCCCGCAACCACGACCTGGGCGGCGGCTGGTCCGAGCTCTACAAGTCGAACCAGCAGACGGTCGGGGAGAACCCGGACCTGATCCGTCCCGGCCAGGTGCTGAACCTGGGCTGACCGGTGCCCGGCCTGGCCGCCGTCACTTCGGGACGGCGGCCAGGCCGGTGCAGCCGCGCAGGCCGTCGCGGCGCTGCTGGGCGGCCTTAGCCGCGCTGCCGCCCTGCGGGACGGGCACGCCGCGGCCGTCGATGTGCGCGGGGGTGAAGGTCTCGCCGGTGACGCGGCCGTCGGCGGTGACGGTGATCGTGGTGACGCCGGTCTCGTCGGAGGCGGTGTAGTTCGAGGTGCCGTACCAGAGGAAGTTGCCGAAGCCGTACGACACGTAGGTCTTCCCGAGCATGCCCGCGCCGAGCATGGTGTGGGCGTGGGTGCCGACCACGGCGGTCGCCCCGGCGTCGGCGAGCTTCTTGGCGAGCGAGGTCTGCGCGCGGGTCGGGCAGGCCACGCCCTCGTCGCCCCAGTGCAGGTAGACCAGGACCACCGGCGCCTGTGCCTTCGCCCCGGCGACGGCGCGCAGCAGCGCGGCCTCGTCGAGGGCGGACGCGATGCCCGGTTTGTGCGCGCCGGCCCGCCACTTCTGGTTGGTGATCTCGTTGACCTGGCTGGCCGCCAGCACGGCGACCTTCACGCCGCGCACCGTGGTGACGTGGGGGGCGTACGCCTCCTCGGCGTCCTTGCCGATGCCGATCACGGGTATCGGGGAGGCGGCCTTGGCGGCGAGGGTGTCGGCGAGCCCGTCGGGGCCGAAGTCGACGGCGTGGTTGTTGGCCTGGGAGACCACGTCGACGCCGGCGTCCTTGAGCGCGCCGAGCGCCTTGGGCGTGGTGCGGAAGGTGTAGGTCTTGGGCTCGGCCCTGCCGCGGGAGGTGATCGCGGTCTCCAGGTTGAGCACCGCCAGGTCGGCGGCGGAGAGCGTCGCGGAGATCGGGCCGAGCGCGGTGTCGGCCTTGGTCGCACCGAGCCGGGCGGCGGTCCGGCCCTCGAAGTGGACGTCCCCGGCGAACGCCACCGTGATGCTGCCGCCCGCGCCGGCGCTCTCCGGCGCCCCGCTCCCCGTTCCGGCGGACGGCCCCGGCGTCGGCTGTCCCTCCGTCGGCTGCCCTGCCGTCGGCAGCTCGGACGGGGCAGCCGAGGTGGGCGAACCGGGCGGGGTGGAGACCGGCGTGCCCCCGGCGGTGGGGGCGGCGCGGTCCGCGGACGGCTCCGGGCCGCCGCATCCGGCGACGGTGCCGAGCAGCAGGACGGCGGTGGCGGTGACGGTGGCGGCGGTTGAGCCGGCCGTGGTGCGGCGCATGAACGGACCCCCCGGCGGTTCGGTGATGACGCACTGTATCCGCGCCACTCGAACACCGGAAGGCCACATCACCACCGGACGGTCACAATTCCCGTCCGCCTCGAGCCGCCGTCCGGCCCGCAGACCGTCGACCAGCGACCGTCGACCGGCGCCCTGCGGCCGTCGGCTCAGGCCACCACTCCGGCGGCGCGCAGCAGCCAGCGGTTGGTCCGGCCGACCAGTCCGGCCCGGTCCAGGACGGAGACCACCTTCTGCGCCATCTCGACCTTGGTGGCCCGCCAGTGGGGGTTGGCCCGGGCGACGGCCCGGCCGGTCTTCGGCTCGATGCCGACGGCGGCGTACAGCCGGGGGTGGATCAGCGCGGTGGTGGCGTAGTAGACGATCAGTCCGATGAACAGCTGCTCGTACCGGCGGCGGACCGGGCCGAGGCGCTTGCGGACCAGTTCCTCGCGGGCGTAGCTGATGTGCCGGGCCTCTTCGATGACGTGGATCCGGGAGACCTGGCGGGTGAGCGGCTGGAGGGTGTCGTCGTTCATCACCTCGCGCTGGAAGGCGTCCAGGATCTCCTCGACGTACATGGTGCCGCCGAAGGTCTGGCTGTGGGTGGAGATCGCCTTGAACAGCCGGCCGAGGTTGTGCGCGACGAATCCGGCGCCGTACGCGGGGACGCCCATCTTGGCGATCATCCGGGCGAACATGATCGAGTGCCGGCACTCGTCGGCGATCTCGGTGAGCGCGTACTGGACGTGGTTGCTGGTCGGGTCCCGGTCGAAGGCGTGGCGCAGCAGCATCTGCATGAGGATCTCCTCGAACCAGATGCCGACGCTGGCGATGGAGGCGACCTCGTGCTTGGAGAGCTCGATCCGCTCCTCGTCGGTCATCCGCTCCCAGAGGTCGGTGCCGTAGAGGGAGAGGTGGCGGGGCGGGCAGTAGTAGGCCCCGGGGACGGGATCGGCGTCCCAGTCGACGTCCTTGAGGGGGTTGAACGAGAGCTTCGCGGAGGAGGCGAGCAGGCGTTCGGCGGTGCGCTCCCGGTCGGGGGCGGTGCGGGCGGACTGGGTGGAGGCGGGCTGGGGCGGCATGCCGGCTCCTTCGCGGTGGGGGCGTGGAGGGTGGAGTGGTGGCACTGCCGTGAAGGTAGAAGTTATTAGACTTCCCGTCAATACACCGCGCGCAAAGCGGCCGTCGCCGACCCCGCGGCATTCCGTCCTACCGCGCGGGAGCCCGTCCGACCACGCGCGAGCCCATGCCGGACGGTCAACCGCCCCGCCGCCCCGCCGCCCAGCTGCCCTACCCCGCCGCCGCCCAGCCCTCGGGGTCCTGCCAGGCCGCCAGCGCCCGTCCGCTGACGAAGCGCCGCCGCTCCCCGCCCACCGGGTCGGTGAACTCCAGCGAGCGGGCCAGCAGCTGGAGCGGGCGCCGGTAGTCCTCGGGAACGTCCCCGGCCAGCACCTCGGGGTAGAGCGGGTCGCCCAGGATCGGCAGCCCCAGCCGGTTCATGTGCACCCGCAGCTGGTGGGTGCGCCCGGTGCGCGGGGCGAGCCGGTAGCGGCCCAGGCCGCCGCGGGCCCCGACCAGTTCGATCCGGCTCTCCGCGTTGGGCTCGCCGGGCTCCTCGTACGCGTCGAGCCGGCCGCGGTCCTTGCGGATCCGGCTGCGCACCACGGTCGGCAGCAGCGCCGCCGCGGCCTCCTCGTGGCGGGCGACGGCCTCGTACTCCTTGACCGCCTCGCGGCGTTCGAACAGGCCCTGGTAGGCGCCGCGCAGCGCGGGGTCGGCGACGAAGAGCACCACGCCGGCGGTGAGCCGGTCCAGGCGGTGGGCGGGGCTGAGCCGGGGCAGGTCGAGGTCGCGGCGCAGCCGGGCGAGGGCGGTCTCGGTGGCGTGGCTGCCGCGCGGGGTGGTGGCGAGGAAGTGCGGCTTGTCGGCGACCACGATCCGCTCGTCGCGGTACAGGACCTCGACCGGGAAGGGCACCACGGGTTCGGGCGGTCCGGGTTCGCGGTGGAACCAGACGTGGCCGCCGGGCCGGTAGGGCGTGCCGTCGGTGACCGGTCCGTCCGGGGCGACGAACTCGCCGGCCGCGAGCATGGCGGCGATCCGTCCGTCCCCGGCGGCGGCGCCGTAGCGCTCCTCGAGGTAGGCGCGCACGGTGGGCCAGCCGCCCTCGAGCGGCAGCCTGACGTGGACGGGGTCGATGCCGTCGCGCTGCGGCAGCGGGCTGACGGGGGCGGGTTTCCTACGCACCACCGTGTGCCGCCCCGGGGTGCCTCCGGCGGGTGTCCATCCGGGTCACCCTAGCGGCAAGTCACCCGTCTGGGCTCGGGCGGCCCGCCGTGCGACGATGGCAGGGCGGTACCCGCCCCCGAACGGTAGGTGGCCGGATGGACGCCGAGAACCAGATGGACGCCGGGCAGCAGCGCACGATCCCCCGGAGCCGTCCCACCTCCCCGCTCGCGGCGGGCGGTGCGCCGGTGCCGGACGGCCTGCTGGCGATCCCGGTCGCCACGGCCCTGATCGCCGCGGACGGCCGGATCCTGCACTGGAGCCCGGACGCGGAGACCCTGCTCGGCTTCCCGGCCGACCTCGCGGTGGGCACCCGCGCGGCGGACATCCTGGTCGGCCCGGAGCGGCGCCCGGCGGCGCTGGAACTGTTCGCCCGGATCCTGAGCGGCCGCGCCTGGTCGGGGGTGTTCCCGGTGCGGCACCGGGACGGGCACCTGGTGCGGCTCGACTTCCGGACCTTCCCGGTGCTGGACCGGGAGGGCTCGCCGATGGTGCTGGCGGTGGCCTCGGACGTCAGCGAGGTGCGCCGGCTGGCGGCGGACCTGGCGGTGCTGGACGGGTTCTTCACGCAGTCGCCGGTCGGGATGGCGGTGTACGACACCGATCTGCGCTTCGTCCGGCTGAACGAGGCGCTGGCCCGGATCAACGGGCTGCCGGTGGAGCAGCACCTCGGGCGGCGGCTGAGCGAGGTGCTGCCGGGGATCGACGGCCGGGCGGCGGAGGAGACGATGCGCCGGGTGCTGGCCGACGGGCAGCCGGTGGTGGACGCCCGGACGCACGGCTGGACGGCGGCCGACCCGGATCACGAGCACGCCTGGTCGGTGTCGAGCTTCCGGCTGGAGCAGCCGGACGGCACGGTGCTGGGGGTGAGCACCACGGTCGTGGACATCACCGAGCGCTTCGAGGCGGAGGGCGCCGCCGAGGCCGCCCAGCAGCGGCTGGCGCTGCTGAACGAGGCGTCCACCCGGATCGGCACCACGCTGGACCTGGCCACCACGGCCCGGGAGCTGGCCGAGACGGCCGCGCCGAGCCTGGCGGACACCGTGGTGGTGGAGGTGCTGGACGCCCTGGTGCGGGGCGAGCCGGCCGCGCTGCCGGGCCACGGGGACCGCTCCGCGGTGCTGCGGCGGCTGGCGTTCCACACCGTGCCGGGCAGCGGGATGTCGTCGATCGCCCCGACCGGCACCGTGCAGCGGCTGCACCCGAGCACCCCGTACGCCTGGGCGCTGTCGCACGGCCGGCCGGTGCTGGTGCCGCGGACGGACGGGGCGGCGATGAGTTGGTTCACGGACGACCCGGTGCGGGGCGGGGCGATCCGGGCCCAGGGGGTGCGTTCGCTGATGGTGGTGCCGCTGATCGCGCGGGGTGCGGCGATCGGCACGGCGACGTTCTTCCGGTCCCGGACCGAGACGCCGTACGGGCAGGCCGACCTGGCGCTGGCCGGCGAGCTGGCGGCCCGGGCGGCGGTGTCGATCGACAACGCGCTGTTGTACACCCGGGAGCGGGACGCGGCCGAGCAGCGGCAGCGGGCGCTGGAGGCCGCCGAGGCCGCCCAGCAGCGGCTGGCGCTGCTGAACGAGGCGTCCACCCGGATCGGCACCACGCTGGACCTGACGATCACCGCCCAGGAGCTGGTGGACGTGGTGATCCCGCGGTTCGCGGACTTCGTGACGGTGGACATCCGCGAGGCGGTGCTGACCGGCGAGGACCCGGAGCCGGTGCCGGAGTCCGGTTCGGTGCCGCTGCGGGCGGTCGCGGTGGGCGAGCGGGAGGACGGCACGCTGCTGACGGGGGCGGCGGACGAGGTCGGGGAGACCACGCACTCGGCCAAGCTGTACGCGCAGGCGCTGCGCACCGGCCGGTCGATCCTGGTGCCGCACGTGGACGAGTTCGAGCTGCGCCGGATCGTGGCGCACCCGGACCGGGTCCAGCCGGGGCTGGACGCCGGGATCCACTCGTACCTGATGGTGCCGCTGCTGGCGCGCGGCCAGGTGCTGGGCGGGGTGGAGTTCATCCGGCTGGCCAATCCGGAGCCGTTCACCCCGGCGGACCGGGCGCTGGGCGAGGAGCTGGCGGCGCGGGCGGCGGTGTGCATCGACAACGCCCGGTTGTACCGGCGGGAGCGGGACACCGCGCTGACCCTGCAGCGCAGCCTGCTGCCGCAGGACGTGCACCGCACGCCCGGGCTGGAGATCGCGCACCGCTACCTGCCCTCGACGGTGGGCGACGAGATCGGCGGCGACTGGTTCGACGTGGTGCCGCTGACCGGCGGGCGGGTGGCGCTGATCGTCGGCGACGTGATGGGGCACGGCATCCGGGCCGCCGCCACGATGGGCCAGTTGCGGACGGTGGCGCGGACGCTGGTGACGCTGGACCTGGATCCGGCGCGGGTGCTGCGGCGGCTGGACGAGGCGACCGCGCAGCTCGGCGAGGGCCAGTTCGCCACCTGCGTGTGCGCGGTGTTCGACCCGGTGGACGAGGAGTGCATCCTGGCCTCGGCGGGCCACCTGCCGCCGGTGGTCTCGGAGCGGGACGGCCAGGCCCGGCTGGTGACGCCGCCGCCGGGCGCGCCGCTGGGCGTGGGCGGGGTGCCGTTCGAGTCGGTGCGCTTCCCGCTGCGCACGGACGGGCTGCTGGTGCTGTACACGGACGGCCTGGTGGAGCGGCGCGGGCAGGACCTGGACGAGGGCCTGGAGCTGCTGCGGGAGACGGTGACGCACCGTCAGTCGACCCTGGAGCGCGGCTGCGACGCGGTGCTGGGGGCGCTCGGGGCGACGATGGGGCAGGACGACGTGGCGGTGATCATGGCGCACGCGGGGCCGGTCGGCGCGGACCGGCTGGCGACCCTGGCGCTGTCGGGGGATCCGGCGCTGCTGCGGCACGCCCGGGAGTTCACCCGGCGGACGCTGGCCGACTGGGGGCTGGGTTCGCTGGTGGAGCCGGTGGTGCTGCTGGCCGGGGAGTTGCTGGCGAACGCGGTGCTGCACGCGGGTTCGCCGCTGCAGTTGCGGCTGTTCCGGGGCTCGCTGCTGACGGTGGAGGTGTCGGACGCGGACAGCCGGGAGCCGCGGCTGCGGCCGGTGGGCGAGCACGACGAGGGCGGGCGGGGCATGCTGCTGATCAACGAGTTGGCGCACCGCTGGGGCAGCCGGGCGACCCGGGACGGCAAGGTGGTCTGGTTCGAGATGGAGCTGCCGGTCCGATCGTCACACTGATACGGCGTCAACTCCCTTGACCCGCAGGGGCGTCAACCCGGCGTGCCGCCCGGTACGGCATCCGGCGGTACGGCGCTCACCCGTCGCGGCGGTGGATGTGCCCCGGCCGGGTGACCGACCGGCCCGCGGCGTGCGGCCGGGGGCTCCGGGTGCCGATGATCGTCGCGTCCGGCCCCCGAAACCGCGCGCGACGCCACGGCGTTCAGCGCCGAGCATGGAGAACTCGATGCGTTCCAGCCTTGCCAAGGTCACCACCACCGCCTTCCTCACCGGGCTCGCCCTGCTCGGCACGGTGGGCACCGCCTCCGCCCACTCCCACCACCACCACACGCACCCGCACGGGGCACTGGCCGTCGGCGGCGACGCGGCGGCCCGGGGCGGCGACGCGGGCGCGGTCGGCGGCGACGCCTGGGCCGAGGACGGGAACGCGGGCGCGGTCGGCGGGGACGCGGGCGCGCTGGGCGGCAGCGCCCTGGCGACGGGCGGCGACGCCTGGGCCGAGGGCGGCGACGCGGGCGCGATCGGGGGCGACGCCGAGGCGCTGTGCGGCTCCGCGCTGGCCGTCGGCGGCGACGCGCTGAGCGACGGGGGCGACGCCCTCGCGGTCGGCGGGGACGCGTCCTCCTCGCGCTGACCTCCCCCGGGTGCGCACGGCGGCCGGGCGGTGTCCTCGCGGACCCGCCCGGCCGTCGCGTCCGCTACGGGAGCGGGGTGACGTACGCGCCGGAGATGCCGCCGTCCACCAGGAAGGTGCTGGCGGTCATGAAGGAGGAGTCGTCGCTGGCCAGGAAGGCCACCGCGGCGGCGATCTCCTCGGGTTCGGCGAACCGGCCGAGCGGGATGTGCACCAGCCGGCGGGCGGCGCGCTCCGGGTCCTTGGCGAACAGCTCCTGCAGCAGCGGGGTGTTGACCGGGCCGGGACACAGCGCGTTGACCCGGATGCCCTCGCGGGCGAACTCCACGCCCAGCTCGCGGCTCATCGCCAGCACGCCGCCCTTGGAGGCGCTGTAGGAGATCTGCGAGGTCGCGGCGCCCATCACCGCCACGAAGGACGCGGTGTTGATGATCGAGCCCCTGCCCTGCCGCCGCATGTGGCCGATCGCGTACTTGCAGCACAGGTACACCGAGGTCAGGTTGACGTCCTGGACGCGCTTCCACGCCTCCAGTCCGGTGACCAGGATGGAGTCGTCGTCCGGCGGGGAGATGCCCGCGTTGTTGAACGCCACGTCCAGGCTGCCGTAGTGCTCGACGGCGGTGTCGAACAGGGCCCGGACCTGCTCCTCGTCGGTGACGTCGGTGCGCACGAACAGGCCGCCGGCCTCGTTGGCGGCCTTGGTGCCGGTCTCCTCGTCGATGTCGGCGCACACCACCTTCGCGCCCTCGGCGGCGAAGCGGCGCACCGTGGCCAGGCCGATGCCGCTGCCCGCGCCGGTGACGACCGCCACCCGGCCCTCAAGTCGCTTGCTCATCTGGCTCATTCCTCCGTGGCGATGAAGACGTTCTTGGTCTCGGTGAAGGCGTGCAGGGCGTCCGGTCCGAGCTCGCGGCCCAGGCCGGACTGTTTGAAGCCGCCGAACGGCGTCCAGTAGCGCACCGAGGAGTGCGAGTTGACGGACAGGTTGCCCGCCTCCAGCGCCCTGGCGACGCGCAGCGCCCGGCCCACGTCGCGCGTCCAGACCGACCCGGACAGGCCGTACTCGGTGGCGTTGGCGATCCGCACCGCGTCGCTCTCGCCGCGGAACGGGACCACGGTGACGACCGGGCCGAACACCTCCTCGGTGAACGCCCGGTGGTCGGGGGCGATCGGCGCCAGCACCGTCGGCGGGTACCAGAAGCCGGGCCCGTCGGGCGCGCCGCCGCGGAACGCCACCTCGGTGTCGCCGTCCACGTAGGAGGCCACCCGGGCCCGGTGCGCGGCCGAGATCAGCGGCCCCATCTCGGTCTTCTCGTCCGCCGGGTCACCGACCCGCACCCCCCGGACGGCGCGCTCCAGCCGCTCCATGAACTCCTCGTACACGCCCGCCTCGACCAGGATCCGGGAGCGCGCGCAGCAGTCCTGCCCCGCGTTGTCGAAGACCGCGTACGGGGCGGTGGCGGCGGCCTTGTCCAGGTCGGCGTCGGCGAAGACGATGTTGGCGCTCTTGCCGCCGAGTTCGAGCGTGACCGGCTTGACCTGGGCGGCGCAGCCCGCCATCACCGACTTGCCGACGGCGGTGGAGCCGGTGAACACCACCTTGCGGACGTCGGGGTGGGTGACGAAGCGCTGCCCGACCACCGGGCCGCGGCCGGGCAGCACCTGCAGCACGCCCTCGGGCAGGCCCGCGCGCAGGGCGAGTTCGGCCAGCCGCAGCGCGGTGAGCGGGGTGAGCTCGGCGGGTTTGACGATGACGGTGTTGCCCGCGGCCAGTGCGGGGGCCAGCGCCCAGGCGGCGATCGGCAGCGGGAAGTTCCACGGGACGATCACGCCGACCACGCCCAGCGGCTCGTGGAAGGTCACGTCGAGGCCGCCGGCCACCGGGATCTGCCGGCCGAACAGCCGCTCGGGGGCGCCCGCGTAGTACTCGATGACGTCGCGGGCGTTGCCGGCCTCCCAGCGGGCGTTGCCGATGGTGTGCCCGGCGTTGGCGACCTCCAGGAGGGCCAGCTGCTCGCGTTCGGCGTCCACTTCGGCGGCGAAGCGGCGCAGCAGCCGGGCCCGGTCGCCGGGGGCCACGTTCCGCCAGCTCTCGAACGCCGCCCTGGCGCGGGCGATCGCGGCGTCGGCGGCGGCCGGACCGGCCAGGTCGACGGTGGCGATCACCTCCTCGGTGGCGGGGTTGACCACCTGGTACGGCTCGGACTCCTCGGACACCTGCTCCTCCTCGCTCTCGTGCGCCTGCCGCGCCCGCCTCACAGCCGCTCGAAGCCGCGGCGGCGCTCCCAGTCGGTCACCGCGGCGTCGTACGCGGCGAGTTCGACCCGCCCGGCGTGGGCGTAGTGCCGCACGACGTCCTTGCCGAACGCCTCGGTGGCGGCCTCGCTGCGCTCGAACCGGTCGACGGCCTCGCGCAGCGTCGCGGGCACCCTGGGCGCGTCGGAGGCGTACGCGTTGCCGGTGAACTCGGGCTCCAGCGGCAGCTGGTGCTCCACTCCGTGCAGCCCGGCGGCGATCAGCGCGGCCACCGCCAGGTACGGGTTGACGTCACCGCCGGGCACCCGGTTCTCGAACCGCAGCGAGGCGCCGTGCCCGACCACCCGCAGCGCGCACGTCCGGTTGTCGCGGCCCCAGGCGATCGCGGTGGGGGCGAAGCTGCCCGGCACGTAGCGCTTGTAGGAGTTGACGGTCGGGGCGAGCAGCAGCGCGAACCGGTCGAGGCAGGCGAGCTGCCCGGCCAGGAAGTGCTCCATCGTCCGGGAGAAGCCGTGCGGGCCCTCACCGGGGAAGACCGGGCGGCCCCGCTCGTCGCGCAGGCTCAGGTGCACGTGGCAGGAGTTGCCCTCGCGCTGGTCGTACTTGGCCATGAAGGTGAGGCTGACGCCCTCCTGGGCGGCGATCTCCTTCGCGCCGGTCTTGTAGACGGCGTGGTCGTCGCAGGTGGTCAGCGCGTCGGCGTAGCGGAACGCGATCTCGTGCTGCCCGAGGTTGCACTCGCCCTTCGCGGACTCCACCGTCAGCCCGGCCCCGGCCATGCCGGTGCGCAGGCGGCGCAGCAGCGGTTCGATCCGGGCGGTGCCGAGGATCGAGTAGTCGACGTTGTACTGGTTGACGGGCGTGAGGTCCTGGTAGTGCTTCGCCCAGGCGTGCTCGTAGCTGTCCCGGAACACCATGAACTCCAGCTCGGTGCCCACGTACGCGCCCCAGCCGTAGCCGGCCAGCCGCTCCAGCTGGCGGCGCAGCACCTGGCGGGGCGAGACCGCGACCGGGGTGCCGTCGTGGTGGGCGAGGTCGCACTGGACCATGGCGGTGGCCGGGTGCCAGGGCACCATCCGCAGGGTGGCCAGGTCGGGGGCGAAGACCAGGTCTCCGTAGCCGTTCTCCCAGGAGGAGACGGTGTAGCCGTCGACGGTGTTCATCTCCACGTCCACCGCCAGCAGGTAGCCGCAGCCCTCGGCGCCCGCGGCCAGCACCTCGGTCAGGAAGTACCCGGCGTCCAGGCGTTTGCCCTGCAACCGGCCCTGCATGTCGGTGACGGCCAGCACGACCGTCTCCACCGCGCCCTCGGCCACCAGTTCCCGCAGCCGCTCCACCGTGAGCCGTGCCTCGGCCATCCGCCCACCACCTCCGCCACCCGGCCCGCCGCACGCGGACCGGTCCGCCACGACGACGA
This sequence comes from Kitasatospora sp. NRRL B-11411, assembly GCF_000721345.1. Lineage (NCBI taxonomy): Bacteria > Bacillati > Actinomycetota > Actinomycetes > Kitasatosporales > Streptomycetaceae > Kitasatospora > Kitasatospora sp. NRRL B-11411. Next base: position 30,119 of record NZ_JOGH01000047.1, read on the forward strand.
TGATCCCGCTCCGGGCCCGGGCGCACCAGTGGCCGCGCGGGTGCCGGTCGAACCTGATCAACCGTCAGAAGATCACTCCTCCCGAGGAACTGACTGATCATCAGTTTTTCCACCTTCGTTCCATTCGCCGTCCGATCCGAAATGCGATTGCCCCGGACGTCCGGACCTGCTTCGGTGGCGCCTGCCCGCCCGCCCCGCCCTCCTGGAGTCCACCGCCCGTGACCTTCCGCCTGACCGCCCTCGCCGATCCCGCCGACAGCCCCTTCTCCCACCGCCTCGCCTGGCTGGCCTCCGCCCCGGACGGCAGCCCGCTCGGCAGCGCCTTCCTCCGCCTGTTCGACTCCTCCGAGCAGGCCCATCTCTGCGAACTCGCCCTGGACGTCCACCCCGCCGAGCGACGCCGCGGCGCCGGGTCGGCGCTGCTCGCGGCCGCGGTCGCCGCGGCCCGGGCGGACGGGCGAGGCGCCCTGCTCGCCCAGGCCGTCGAGGGCTCCCCGGGCGACGCCTTCCTCTCCGCCCGGGGCTTCGAACGGGCCCTCGTCCTCGATTTCGCCCGGCTGGACCTGACCGCCGAAACCTCCACCGGTGGAACGGCGGCGGCCGGGCTCCCGTCCGGTTACCGGCTGGTCTCCTGGCTCGGCCGCTGCCCCGAGGAGTGGCTGCCGGCCTTCACCCGCTCGCGCAGCGCCATGGACGACATGCCGATGGGCGACACCGGGTTCGGCCCGCTCCGGTGGGACGAGGCCCGGGTGCTGGCTGCGGCGAAGGCCGTCGCCGACCGGGGCGAGCTGCTGCACACCGTCGCCGTGCTGGAGAGCGCCACCGGCGACCTGGTCGGGTTCAGCGAGCTGGTGCTGCCCGCCGACCGGTCCGGCGACGGCCAGCACTACGGCACCGCCGTCCAGCCCGCCCACCGCAGGCGCGGCCTGGCCCGGGCGATGAAGGCCGAGGCGATCCGCTGGACGCGGGCCGAGCACCCCGCGATCACCGGCCTGCTCACCGACACCGCCGACCACAACACCGGCATGCTGGCGGTCAACCGCGCCCTGGGCTACCGGAGCACCCACCGCTCCGTCGAGTTCCGCCTCCCGCTCTGATCCGCGCGCCCTGACCCGCGCCTGTCCTCCCGCTCCGACCCGGCGCCCGCCGCCCCGGACAGCCACGCACCCGCCGCCCGGGGCGGCGCGCCCTCAACTGCCCTGTTCCACCGGCTGCCCCGCGGTCCGTTCCGCCGCGGCCGCTGCCGGGCTCCGCGTCCGCGGGCCCGCCGCGCCGCCGACCAGCACCGCACCGGCGGCGAAGGCGAGCAGGACCCGCCAGTCGGGCGATCCGCTCCGGGCCAGGCCCTGGACCGCCCAGCGGGCCAGGGCCCAACCCACCGCTGCCAGCCCCGCGAGCAGCACGGCGGCCCGCCCCGCGCCCGCCGTCCGGGCCTGTGCCCGGAGGCGGACGGCCAGCCGCAGCAGCAGGCCGTCGACCGGGCGCAGGGCGGCCAGCAGCGCGACGAGCAGCGCGGCCAGCACCAGCACCCACGCCGGGCGCCAGGCCCACCAGGCGGCCGAGCCGACCTCCGGTTCGGGGGCCAGGTCGGTGAGGTAGAACGCGGCCCCGGCGGCCAGCACGGGCACCATGTGCCAGAGGTACAGCGACATGCTGGCCCGGCCGAGCGGCGCGATCAGCCGGCCGGGACCCCGCCGGGCGTTCAGGGCGCGCTCGGCGTAGGGAGCCAGCAGCAGGCACAGGCCGCACTGGGCGAGCAACCAGGCCAGCATCGCCAAGGACGGCGGGTCGGTGTTCGAGACCTCCTCGCCGCTGACCAGGACCAGGCTGACCGGGAACGGCCCGAACCCGACCAGCGCCGCGTACCCGGCCGCCCCGCCCACCGCCAGGGCCGCGCCGAACACCGGGCGGGCCACCGCGCCGCCCGCCCGCCAGGCGAAGCCGAGCTGGTAGGCGACGGCCCAGACCAGCAGGTAGTTCAGCAGGCCGGCCCGGTACGCCCAGTCGGCGTCCACCTCGATCACCAGCAGACCGACCGCCGCCCCCGCCGCGGCGAGGGCCGCGACCGAGCCCAGGCCCCAGCGCCGGTGCAGCGCGGCCAGCCACGGCGTCAGCACGCTGATCGCCAGGTACACGGGCAGGAACCAGAACTGCATCGCCAGCGCCCACCCGATCATGCCGAGCAGTGCCGGATCGGCCCCGCACGCCCCCGCGATCGCCAGACCGCCCAGCGTCGGCACCAGGTAGGCGGCGGTGGGTAGCAGCAGCCGCAGGGCGCGGCCGCGGATCCAGCCCGCTGCCGTGCCGCCCTCGGCCCGGCAGCGGTTCCAGGAACCGGCCGCCGCGTAGCCGCCGGCCAGGAAGAACACCGGCATGATCTGGAAACCAAGGGTCAGCCACTGCGTCCACGGCACGGCCACCATCAGCTCGGGCGCCGCCAACGCACCGTCAGGTGCCCGTACCAGTGCGGTGATCAGCCAGTGGCCGAGCACCACCAGCACGATCGCCCCCGCGCGCAGCAGGTCCACGTACCTGCTGCGACCCGTTCCGCCGTCCATGGTCCTCCCCCGTCTCCCCGTGCCGGTCATCATCGCCACCCGCCTCTCACGATCACGTCACCCGGCGCGTTGCGGTTCGGCCACAACCCGCCCTTCCCCTGCACGCCCCGCCGCGCCCCCGCTGCTCCACCGCCCCGCCCCGCACCACTCCCCTGCACCGGCCCGGACCCGTCCCGTACGGCCGGGGGCCGGGCCGCTCTGAACGGAAGGTGATCGAGAAGTCAAACCCTGGTCAAGGATGAGGTGATGGGGGTGACGGGGGGCCTATCCTGGTCGCGCAACGACAAGACACCTCGTTCGGTGAGGCGTCTTCACGGACACAGGCCACTGATCCCACCCGTCGAGAGACGCTCCGGATCAGGACAGGTCTCCCCGGCCCAAGGGGTGATCCCAAGTGGCTTCCCCGCTGCCGGGGACACGCCGTGGAGTGCCAAAGCTCTGACGAGTTGGGGTGTGCCGGGCCGCCGCGGCCCGGTCGCCTGCCGTGCGGCCGCGAGCTGAACTCGTCGGCCAGGACCGGGAGGAGGCGGGATGGACAGTAGTAGTCCGGGGCACAGTCGGCCCCTCCCCGTTTCGTCCTCGCCGCTGTTCCGCGGTTCGAGGCAGTTCCTCCTCCACTGATTCCGCCGGACTCTCCGATTCCGAACGGCCGGGTACCCCGGTTGTCCGTCGTGTCGGCCGCCTTCCCTGCGGCCGGTTCGTCGGACCGCCGACGCCCCGCCGCACCGGAGTGGGACCGGCGCCGCCTCCCGGCAGCAGCCACCGTTGTCCGCTGCCCGGAGCCGGCCGCCACCACCCGCCGGACGACCTCGCCGGACCGGCCCCGAGCCCGGGTCCGCGCCCGACGCCACCGCGCCACGCCCCCGTGCCCGCCTGCCCTTCACCGGGGCGGGCTGCCTGCCGGAGTGCACCGACGGGGTGTCGGCGGACCTCGGCTGGCCGTCGTCCGGTGACCGGTGCCGCTGGTCGGTGACCGGCCTCGGCGGGGCCGCCCGTCGGCCGGAGCGTGGAAGGAACTGTTGCGAGCCGCTCGTCGGCCCCGTCCTGTCGGGGCAGAGGAGGTGTTTCCTCATGGCCACCAACACACTGTTCAGTTCGACCACGGCCCGGCTGCGCGACCGCCGGGTCAACCTCGACCACCGGGCCACCGCCAGCCGTGCGGTGCGCGCCTCCCTGGTCTCGCTGGCCGGGCTGATCGGGGCGCCGGTCACCAACCAGGCCGGGGCGGAGGTCGGCCGGCTGGCCGACGTGGTCGCCCGGCTGTACGGCCCGGACCCGTACCCGCCGATGACCGGGCTGATCCTGCGGATCGGGCGGCGCCGGGCGTTCCTGCCCGCCGAAGCGATCGGACGACTCGGTGCCGGGCACGTCCGGCTCCGGGCGTCCCGCGTCGACCTGCGGGACTTCCAGCGACGCCCCGGTGAGGTGCTGCTGGCCCGCGACGTGCTGGACCACCAACTCGTCGACGTCGACGGCGTCCAGGTCACCCGGGCCGCCGACCTGTACCTGGCGCCGCTGGTCGGCCGGGTCGTGCTGGTCGGAGTGGACGTGTCGCTGCCGACCCTGCTGCGCCGGCTGGGCCCGCGCCGCTGGCAGGCCCGGCCCACCCCGGAACGCGTGCTGGACTGGCAGTCGTTCGCCCCGTTCGGCGAGCAGGCCACCGAGGGACCGGCCGAAGTCCGGCTGCGGGCCTCCCGCTCGGCCCTGCACCAGCTCCGCCCCGCGGACCTGGCCGACATCCTGGAGGACCTCGGCCGCAACGAACGGCAGCAGCTGCTGGGCTGGTTGGAGCCCGAGCAGGCGGCCGACGCGCTGGAGGAGATGGAGCCCGCCGAGCTGGAGAACCTGCTGCGCGAGGCCAGGCCGGAGCACGCCGCACGACTGGTCGACGAGATGGAGCCCGACGAGGCCGCCGACGCGCTGCGCGACCTCCAACCGGGCGAGCGGGAGCGACTGTTGGAGCGGATGCCCCACGGGGAGGCCGCCGAGCTGCGCGGGCTGCTCGCCCACCGGGAGGGCACCGCCGGTGGCGCGATGACGACCCGGCTGGTGACCGCCCGGCTGGAGCAGACCGTCGCCGAGGTACGCGCCGAACTGGCCGCGCAGGCCGAGCACCGCACCGAGATCGACGCCGTCGTGGTGCTGGACACCGCCGGGCGGTTGGTCGCCGACGTGCCGCTGTTCGACCTGGCGGTGGCCGAGGACAGCACGCCGGTCACCGATCTGGTGGCCTGGCTGGCCCAGTTCGGTCCGCCCGTCACGGTCTCCCCCGACGCCCGGCTGGCCAAGGTCGCCGACCGGCTGGTGGCCGCCCGCAAGTCCTCCCTCCTGGTGGTCGACGAGGAGGACCGGCCGCTCGGCCGGATCCTCGCCGACGACATCCTCGACGCCCTGCTGCCCGAGCGCGGGCGCCTGCACTTCCGGAGGTTCCTCCAGTGAACGCCCGCACCGGCCTCGGCCCGACCGACCCCGCAGCCACCCCCACCGCTGCCGGCCCCACCACTGCCCTCCCTTCCTCCGACCACCTCCCTTCCCGGTCCGGCCCCTCCGCGGCCGGGCCCGTCACCGGGGCCGGGCGCCCGGCCCCGGCCCGTCGGCGCGGACTGCGCCGGATCGCCGCGGTGGCGATGATCGCCGGCCCCGGGCTGGTCGCCGCCAACGCGGGCAACGACGCCGCCGGCATCGCCACCTACGCCTCGGCCGGCTCCCAGTACACCTACGGCACGCTGTTCTTCATGGTGCTGGTGACCATCGCCCTGGTGATGGTCCAGGAGATGGCCGTCCGGCTCGGCGCGCACACCGGCAAGGGGCTCGGGGCGCTGATCCGCGAGCAGTTCAGCCTCCGGTTGACCGCCCTGGCGGTCGGCTGCCTGCTGCTGGCGAACACCGGCCTGGTGGTCAGCGAGTTCGCCGGGATCGGCGCGGCCTTCGAGCTGCTGGGCATCCCGAAGTGGGCGGTGGTGCCGCCCGCCGCCGTGCTGCTGTGGGCGCTGGTGCTGTTCGGCTCCTACCGGTGGGCGGAGCGGATCTTCCTGGTGATGTCGCTGGCGTTCTTCTCCTATCCGATCGCCATGGTGCTCGGGCACCCGCACTGGGGGGAGGTCGGCCGGAACCTCGCGGTGCCGCACATGCAGCCCTCCAGCGACTTCATCCTGCTGGCCGTCGCACTGATCGGTACGACCGTCAGCCCGTACATGCAGTTCTACGCGGCGGCCGGCGTCGTGGACCGGGGCGCGAAGCCGGAGGACTACCGGCTGATCCGGGCGGACGCCGTGCTCGGTGCGGTGTTCGCCTGCGTGATCAGCCTGACCATCATCATCGCCACCGCGGCGGCGATCGGCGGGACGGGGCCGCTGCAGTCGGCCTCCGAGGCCGCCCGGGCGCTGGAGCCGGTGGCCGGGCCGGGCGCGGAGCTGCTGTTCGCCTTCGGGCTGCTCGGCGCCTCGGCCCTGGCCGGGGCCGTGGTGCCGCTGTCGGCGAGCTACGCGATCGGCGAGGCGGCCGGGGTGGAGCGCTCGGTCTCCCGCCGCTTCCGGGACGCCCCGCTGTTCCTCGGCGTGTTCACCGCGCAGATCGCCCTGGGCGCGATCGTGGCACTGACCCCGGTCGACGTCATCCAGCTGCTGATCGGCACCCAGGTGCTCCAGGGGCTGATCAGCCCGATCGTGCTGGTGTACCTGCTGGTGCTGACCAATCGGCGTTCCCTGCTCGGTGCCGCCGCGAACGGCCCGTGCTACCGGATCGCCGCGACCGCAGTGGTCGTCGGGGTGGCGCTGATGTCCACCGTCCTGCTGGTGCAGACCGTCCTCGGCTGGTTCGGCCTGGCCTGACCCCGTGCCCCACCGGGGGCGGCGGAGCAGCAGCGCCCGCACCGCCGCCCACCGGGCCCGTCCCCTCCCCGTGTCCCGCACACCCATGCGTTCCCTCCTCCCGGGGCGCCGTCCCGACCGACCGGGACGGCGCCCCCGCTGGTTAATCCGTTTGTCTCCCGGCAACCGCCCTGCCAGGCTCCCTGCCATGTCTGCTCACGAACCGCCGGCCGATCTCGCCGCCTTCTTCTCCGACGGCCGTCTGGTCTCCGTCCCGCGCCGGCCGGCCCGCCGCGCCGCCCTGCTCGAGCACCTCGTGCGCACCCTCTTCGACCCCGAGCGCTCGTACACCGAGCGGGAGGTCAACGAGACGCTGCTCACCGTCCATTCCGACAGCGCCATGCTCCGGCGCTACCTGGTCGAGGCCCGGTTGCTGACCCGTGCCCGGGACGGGTCGAGCTACCGGCGGGCCGTCGCCGACGACTGCGACGCCCCGGCTGCCCGGACCGGCCCGGCGAGCGCTCAGCCGCCCGCCGCGTAGCTCCAGAACTCGCGCATCAGCGGTGGCGGGGTGGGCCCCGTCATCTCCCGCTGGGTGAGCAGCACCGTCACCAGCCCGGTGCGCCGCACCACGTGGGCGGCGGTGCCGGTGCCGCCGACCCAGCCGTAGCGGCCCGGCGCGTTCCACGGGTCTCGGCGGACCACGTCCACCGAGCCGCCGTAGCCCCAGCCCTGCCCCTCCAGGAACAGCTCGCTGTCCTTGCGTTGACCCTCCGTCAGGTGGTTGGTGGTCATCAGCCGGACCGCGCCCAGCGAGAGCACCCGCCGCCCGTCCTCGGCGCGGCCGCCCGCGCGCAGCATCCGCAGGAACGTGAACACGTCGTCGAGGGTGGACACCAGGCCGCCGGCCCCGGACGGGAACGGGGGCGGGGTGCTCCACTGGCCGTCCGGTGGGTCGGCCACCGTCAGGGTGCCGTCCGGGTCCGGGTGGTACAGCGGGGTCAGCCGCCCCGGTGGCGCGTGGAAGGCCGTGTCGGGCATGCCCAGCGGTTCGAACAGCCGCTCCGTCAGGACTCGGTCCAGCGGCTGCCCGGCCGCCCTGGCGATCAGGACGCCCTGGATGTCGGAACAGGTGTTGTAGAGCCAGGCCTCGCCCGGCTGGTGGAGCATCGGGATGCCCGCCAGGGTGGCCGTCCACTCCTCGGGCGGCGCCGCCTGCTGCGGCCGGGGCGGTGCCTGGGCCAGCTCCGCGAACAGCGGGGCCAGCGCCGGCAGGGTGAAGTCCGTCGAGAAGCCGTAGCCGGCCCGCGACTCCATGACGTCCCGTACCGTGACGGGCCGGTTCGCCGGGACGGTGTCCGTCACCGGGGCGCGTGGTGTCCGCACCACGCGCAGGTCGGCCAGCTCCGGTAGCCAGCGCTCGACCGGGTCGTCGAGCGCCAGCACCCCGTCGTCGACCAGTTGGAGCGCCGCCGCGGCCGTGACGGGCTTCCCGACCGAGGCGATCCGTACCGGCGACTCCCTGCTCAGCTCGCCCGCGGCGGCCGTCTCGACCTGCCCCTCGCGGGCGACCAGGGCGACCGCCCCCGGCACCGTCCCGTCCGCGACCCGGCGCTCCAGCAGTGCCTGCAGTCCGCCCGCGCCGCGCGGCTCGTCCGTCGTGCGCATCCCGCTCGTCCTGCGCGTCCCTCGCATCGTGCTCCCCTTTCGTCGCCGGTGCCCGATCCGCACCGTACGCCCCTTCTGTCTCCTGCTGTTTGAAGTGTGCCCCACCCTCTCGGCCCGCCCACCAGACGATCGGCTGGCTTTGGCGCGCCGATCAGTTGACGCCCCGTCAGCCGATCGGTTGACCCCGGTATCGACCACCGGTTGGTTTTCCGCAGGGCGGGCGATTTCCGGCGTCGGAACCCGTCGCCCGGGTACTGTCCTCGAGTAGCGTGGCCCGCAGCCTGGACCACGCCGACTGGAACACCACGATCGCCCGCAGCGTCGATCCGGAGGACGTCACCGCCCTGAAGTCCTCCGCCGGGTCCGGCCTCGCCGCCGGGCTGTGCCGACCGGACCTGATCGACTCACTGGGGGACACCCCCACCTGGCGCGGAAGACGAGCAAGTCGCAGTCCCACACGCCGACGGCCTCCGCGAGGTTCCGGTCGGTTGTCGGGTGCTCCAACAGCCCGCCCGCCGATCCGGACGAAACCGCCCGGCGGCGCGCCGCCGTACGGGCCCGTTCACCGTGCAAGCCATTCACCGTACGGGCCGTTCACCGTGCAAGCCGTTCACCGCCCGGGCAGGTCCTCCAGGGCGGGCAGCACCTTGTCCAGCGTGACGGGCAGGTCCCGCACCCGGACGCCGCAGGCGTGCCACACGGCGTTGGACACCGCGGCGGCCGTGCCGACGATGCCGATCTCGCCGATGCCCTTGGTCCCCATCGCGTTGACGTGGGGGTCGTGTTCGTCGAGCCAGTGGGCCTCGACCTCGGTGACGTCGGCGTTGGCCGTGATGTGGTAGTCGGCGAGGTCGTGGTTGACGACGTGGCCGGTCCGGGGGTCGAGGACGCTGTGCTCGTGCAGCGCCATGGACAGCCCCATCGTCATGCCGCCGATGAACTGCGAGCGCGCCGTGCGCGGGTTGACGATCCGTCCGGCGGCGAAGACGCCCAGCAGGCGCGGCACCCGGATCTCTCCCGTGTCCAGGTGGAACCGGGCCTCGGCGAACTGGGCGCCGAAGGCGTGCATCGCCCAGCGGTCGTCCGCCGGTCGGACGGAGCCGGACGCCTCGGCCCGCTCCGGCGGCTCGGCGCCGTACCGGGCGCGGAGGGCGCGGGCGGCCTCGACCACGGCCGAGCCCCAAGTCGACATGCCCGAGGAGCCGCCCGCCACCGACGCCGTCGGGTAGGCGGTGTCGCCGATCCGCACCTCGACCCGCTCGACGTCGACGCCGAGCGCGTCCGCGGCGATCTGCGCGAGCGTGGTCCAGGTGCCGGTGCCGAGGTCGGCCGCGCCGATCTCGGCGACGTACCGCTCGCCCTCCCGCCGGATCACCGCCGTCGACTTCGACATCCGGTGCACCGGGTAGGTGGAGGCGGCCACGCCGGTGCCGACCAGCCAGTCGCCGTCGCGGCGCACGCCGGGCCGCGGATCGCGCCCGCTCCAGCCGAACCGCGCCGCGCCCTCGCGCAGGCAGCCGACCAGGTTGCGGCTGGAGAAGGGCTTGCCGGTCTCCGGGTCGGTGGCGGGTTCGTTGCGGATCCGCAGCTCGACCGGGTCGAGGCCGAGGCGCTCGGCCAGTTCGTCCATCGCCATCTCGGGCCCGAACATGCCGGGGCACTCCCCGGGCGCGCGCATCCAGGACGGCACGGGGACGTCGAGGGCGGCGAGGCGGTGGGTGGTGCGCCGGTTGGCGACGGCGTACATCATCCGGGCGGGCACGCCGGTCTGCTCGGCGAACTCCTTGATCCGCGAGGTCTGTTCGACGACGTCGAGCGCGAGGGCGGTCAGCGTGCCGTCGGCCGAGGCGGCGAGGACGCAGCGCTGGATGGTGGGGGTGCGGTAGCCGGCGAGGGAGAACATCTGCTGCCGGGTCAGGGCGAGGCGCACCGCCCGGCCGGGGACGGCGCGCGCGGCCATCGCGGCGAGCACCACGTTGACGTGCGGGGTGCCCTTCGACCCGAAGCCGCCGCCGACGTACGGGCAGACGACCCGGACCTTCGCCTCGTCGAGGCCGAACACCGACGCCACGGCGCTCCGGGCGGGGTGGACGCCCTGGGTGGAGTCCCACAGGGTGAGGAAGCCGTCGCCGGGCTCCCAGCGGGCGGTGGTGGCGTGCGGCTCCATCGGGTTGTTGTGGTACATCGCGGTGCTGTACGTCTGCTCGACCACCACTGCCGCGGCGGCGGTGGCGGCCGCGACGTCGCCCTCGACGGTGTCGGTGGCGAAGTCCGGGTTCACCCGCTCGGGCGCGTACAGGTCGTCGCGGTCGGCCCGCAGTTCGCTGTCGTGCGCCGCCCGCGCGTAGCTCACCCGGACCAGGTCGGCGGCGTGCCGGGCCGTCTCGGAGCTGTCGGCGACGACCAGCGCGACGACCTGGCCGCGGAAGGCGACCTCGTCGTCCTGGAGGGCCGCCAGCTCCCGGTCCTCGGTGGAGGCCAGGCGTTCCGCGGTGGCGGGGGTGAGCACCGCGAGCACGCCGTCGAGCGCCTCGGCGGCGGCGGTGTCCAGCGCGGTGACCCGCCCCCGGGCGACGGCGGCCTGGACGGGGTGCGCGTAGGCGGCGTGCTCCACCGGCGTCTCGTAGGCGTAGACGGCGGTGCCCAGCACCTTGGCGGCGCCGTCCCGGCGGGGCAGGTCCAGGCCGATGGCCGCGGGGCGGTCGATGAACGTCATCGGGCGTCCTCCCGGACGAGTCCGCGCAGGGTGGCGGCGAGGGTGCGGCGCAGCAGCGGGATCTTGAAGGCGTTGCCGCCGTCCAGGCCCTCGGCCGGGCGGGCGTCGGCGAGTTCGGCGTCCGCGGCGGCGCGGTAGGTCTCCTCGGTGGCCGGGGCGCCGCGCAGCACCCGCTCGGCCCGGTGCGCGCGCCACGGCACGTGGGCCACGCCGCCGAACGCGACCCGCGCGTCCGCGATCACCCCGTCCCGCACGTCCACCGCCGCGGCGACGCTGACCAGCGCGAACGCGTACGAGGCCCGGTCGCGCACCTTGCGGTAGGCCGAGCGGCGGGCGAGCGGCAGGGCCGGCAGGTCGATCGTGGTGATCAGGTCCCCGTGTTCGAGCACCGTGTCCCGCTCGGGGGTGTTGGCGGGCAGCCGGTGCAGGCCGGTGAAGGGGATCGTGCGCTCGCCGTCCGGCCCCAGCACCCGTACCTCGGCGTCGAGGGCGGCCATCGCCACGGCCAGGTCGGAGGGGTGGACGGCGAGGCAGTGCTCGGAGGCGCCGAGGATCGCGTGGTGGCGGGTCCAGCCGCCGGCGGCGGAGCAGCCCGAGCCGGGCTGCCGCTTGTTGCACGCCGTGGTGACGTCCTGGAAGTAGACGCAGCGGGTGCGCTGCAGCGGGTTTCCGCCGGTGGTGGCCATGTTGCGCAGTTGGCCCGAGGCGCCCGACAGCAGGGCCTGGGAGAGCGCGGGGAAGCGCTCGCGCACCCGCCGGTCGGCGGCGAGGTCGCTGTTGCGGACGCCCGCGCCGATCCGGAGGGCTCCCCCGTCGAGTTCCTCGATCCCGGCGGGCAGCAGGTCGGCGACGTGGACGACCAGGTCGGGGGCGGCGACGCCGAGCTTGAGGTGGTCGACCAGGTTCGTCCCGCCGCCGAGGAACACCGCGGCCGGGTTCGCGGCGACGCTGCGGACGGCCGCCGCCGGGTCGGCCGGGCTCCGGTAGTCGAACGGTTTCACTCCGCCGCCTCCGCACCCGGCGCGGCCAGGCCGGACTCGGCCGCGGCCCGCTGGACGGCGGGCACGATGTTGACGTAGGCCGCGCAGCGGCACAGGTTGCCGCTCATCCGCTCGGCCACCTCGGCCCGGTCCAGTTCCGGCGGCCGGGTGCCCTCGGTGACGGCGCTCGGCCAGCCCCGCGCGAACTCGTCGAGCATCCCGACCGCGGAGACGACCTGTCCCGGGGTGCAGTAGCCGCACTGGAACGCGTCGCAGTCGATGAACGCCCGCTGCACCGGGTGCAGCCCGTCGTCGGAGCGCTGCCCGCCGTCGGAGCGCTGCCCGCCGTCCCCCCGTCCCCGGGCGGCGAGCCCTTCGGCGGTGACGACCCGGGCGCCGTCCTGCGTGACCGCCAGGGTGAGGCAGCTCAGCACCCGCCGTCCGCCGGAGAGCACCGTGCAGGCGCCGCACTGCCCGTGGTCGCAGCCCTTCTTCGGGCTCGTCACCCCCAGCCGCTCGCGCAGGGCGTCCAGCAGGGTCGTGCGGGTGTCGACGGTCAGCCGACGCGGGGTTCCGTCGACGTGGACGGTGATCTCGCTCATCACCGCACGAAGGTTCCCGGCGCCGGTCCCGCTCACACGGGGCCGGCCGGGACTCACCCGGGCGGGCCCTGCGCGAGGATCTTGACTCGGAGTGGAGGGGAGCCTACGTTACTCGCGGGTCAACCCGGCCGGGCCGCGCCGCCGTGTGCGGCCGCCCGACCGCCCCCGCCCCGGCCGCCGACCGCGTGGGGCTCCCGTTCCGGAGAGGGCCAGGACGACGCGTTCCACCGGACACGGTCCACGGCTCCTCACCGCCGTTGCCGCGAGGAACCGGCCTCGGCCCCAGATCCCGCCGCCGATTGGACGCACCGCCATGGACTCCCTCCTGCTGTCCCGCCGCGACCTGGACTTCCTGCTCCACGACTGGCTGGACGTCACCGCCCTGACCGCGCGCGGGCGCTACGCCGAGCACGACCGGGACACCGTCGACGCGGTGCTCGACCTCAGCGCGGAGATCGCCACCCGGCACTTCGCCCCGCACAACAAGAAGAACGACGCCCAGGAGCCGGTCTTCGACGGCGAGCGGGTGCACGTCATCCCGGAGGTCGGGCAGGCCCTGCGGATCTTCGCCGCCTCCGGGCTGGCCGGCGCCGCGATGGACCACGCGGTGGGAGGCCAGCAGCTGCCGCAGGTGGTCGCCAACGCCTGCATGGCCTGGTTCCAGGCGGCCAACGTCGGCACCGCCGCGTACCCGTTCCTGACCGTGGCCAACGCCAACCTGCTGCTGGCGCACGGCAGCCCGGAGCAGGTCGACACCTACGTGCGGCCCATGGTCGAGGGCCGCTTCTTCGGCACCATGTGCCTCTCCGAGCCGCAGGCGGGCTCCTCGCTGACCGACATCACCACCCGCGCGGTGCCGCAGCCGGACGGCACCCACCGGATCACCGGCACCAAGATGTGGATCTCCGGCGGCGACCACGACCTGAGCGAGAACATCGTCCACCTGGTGCTCGCCAAGATCCCCGGCGGTCCGGCGGGCGTGAAGGGCATCTCGCTCTTCGTCGTCCCCAAGTACCTGGTGGCGCCGGACGGTTCGCTCGGCGAGCGCAACGACGTCGTCCTGGCGGGCCTCAACCACAAGATGGGCTACCGGGGCACCACCAACACGATGCTCAACTTCGGCGAGGGACGGCACACGCCCGGGGGCGCGCCGGGCGCGGTCGGCTTCCTGGTCGGCGAGCCGCACCACGGCCTGGCGTACATGTTCCACATGATGAACGAGGCCCGGATCGGCGTCGGCCTGGGCGCCGCCGCGCTCGGCTACACCGGCTACCTGCACGCCCTCGACTACGCCCGCACCCGCACCCAGGGCCGCCCGCCCACCGGCAAGGACGCCGCCGCCCCGCAGGTGCCGATCATCGAGCACGCCGACGTCAAGCGGATGCTGCTGGCCCAGAAGAGCTACGTCGAGGGCGGCCTCGCACTGAGCCTGTACTGCAGCCGCCTGCTCGACGAGGAGCGCACCGCCGAGGACGAGGCCGAACGCGCCCGGGCTCGGCTGCTGCTGGACGTGCTGACCCCGATCGCCAAGAGCTGGCCCTCGCAGTGGTGCCTGGCCGCCAACGACCTGGCCATCCAGGTCCACGGCGGCTACGGCTACACCCGCGAGTACGACGTCGAGCAGTTCTACCGCGACAACCGGCTCAACCCGATCCACGAGGGCACCCACGGCATCCAGGGCCTGGACCTGCTCGGCCGCAAGGTCGTCATGGGCGGCGGCGCGGGCCTGCGACTGCTGCTGGAGACCATCGGCGCCACCGTCCGCCGCGCCACTGCCGCCGGTGGCGAAGCCGGCACGCTGGCCGCCGAGTTGGCCGCGGCCGCCACCCGGGTCGGGGACACCACCGCCGCGCTGTGGGCGGGCGGCGACCCGGACACCGCGCTGGCCAACGCCTCCGTCTACCTGGAGGCCGTCGGGCACGTGGTGCTGGCCTGGATCTGGCTGGAGCAGTTCCTCGCCCTCCCCGATGGCAGGGACGACGGCTTCCACCAGGGCAAGCGCCAGGCCGCCCGCTACTTCTTCCGCGTCGAACTCCCCCGCACCGGACCCCAGTTCGACCTTCTGGAGGGCCTGGACCGCACGGCGGCCGACACTCGCCCCGACTGGTTCTGACCACCCGCCGGACACGACCGCTACGGCGTGCCCGACCCGGCCACCTTCGACGCGCCCGCGGACGCTCCGGCCGAGCTCGCGTGCCCCGACGCCCCGCCGGAGGACGCACCGGGCGCCGACCCGGAGCCCGCGCCACCGCCCGGCGAACCGGACGGGCCGGAGTGCCCGGGCGAGCCCGAACCGCCGGAGGACGGCGCGGACGACCCGCCGGGCGAGGGCGCCGAGGAGGAGGCGCCGGACGGCGAGCCCGTCCCGGAGTGGCTGCCGGACGACCCGGAGCCGGAGGCGCTGGGCGAGGCCGACCCGTCGTTCCCGCCCGCTCCGCCGACGGGACGGTCGAACTGACGGCCCGTCGCCTGGTCCACCAGCACGATCTGGTTCACCGGCGCCGCCGCGGGCTGCACCGTCACCACCCCGTCGGGGTGGAAGGAGGACCACGCCGTCCCGGTGTACGCACCGCCCGTCCCGCTCGGCGGGGTCAGCGGGTTGCCGCAGGCGCAGCGCACCCGCGGCACGCCCTGGCTGTCGACCAGCACGGCCGTCCCGGACTGCAGGACGGCCTGGTAGGGGGTGGCCTGCCCGTTCTGGTAGCCGTGGTTGGTGACCCGGGTGTCCTGGCGCAGCACCACGGGTGTCAGGCCGTGCAGGTAGCCGTCGATCTGCGAGCTGTCGATGCCCTCGACCCCGGCCCAGGCCTTGGCCTTGTCGGTGTTGGCGGCCAGGTAGCCGGAGAGTTTCGGCACGTCGCAACTGGCCACTTCGCGGGTGCCGCCGTACAGGCCGGGCTGCCCGCCGTCCACGGTGCCGCCGGACGCGCCGGAGCTGCCGGACGCGCCCGGGGCGGAGGCACTGCCGCCCGGGGCCGGGCCGCTGGGCGAGGCCGAGGCGGTGGCGGTGCCGTTGGCGACCGAGTCGGTGAACGGTTTCTGCCCGGTGGCGGCCACCGGCTGCATCTCGACGGCCTGGGCGCTGCTCCCGCCCGAGCCGCCGGTGGCGACCACCCCGAGCGCCACGCCCAGCCCCACGACGAGGACCGCCCCGGCGAGCACCGGCCCCTTCCGCCACCACGGCTTCCCGCCGTCCCCCGCACCGCCCCCCGCCGTCCGCCCCCCACCCCTCCGCGGCCCGCTCCCGCCCGCCGACGACACATACCCACACCTCCCGCCCCTACACCCCGCCCCGACGCCCGCCCACACCCCCCACGGCCCCGCCCCCCCGACGAGGCTCCCGGCCCGCCGGCTGCCGCTCCCCCGGCCGACGGCGACGGCCGTACCACCTCCGTGGGCTGCGCCTGCGCCGCCGGTTCCGCGGCGACCGCATCGCCCGCCCGTTCCACCAGCTCGGTCGGTGTCCCCGCCCCGTCTCCCGGATCCGTCCCCGTCCCCGGTCCGACCACTTCGGTGGGCGGGCCGGCCGTTCCGCCCGCCACCTCGGTGGGTCGGTGCGGCGGCGGGGTTTGGGCCTCGTCGTTGCGGCCGTCCGGTCCTTCGGGACGGTCGTGGTCGGGTTCTTCGGGCTGTCGGGGTGTCGGCTGCTCACTCACGGGACTGCCTCCCGGTCGGACTCCCCCGAGTCCACCTGCGCATCCACCATTGTCCGCCCGCACCACCGCCCCCGCCGCTTCGAGCACACCGCCGGACCGACCGGCCTCCCGCCCGCAGCCCGCCCCCGCACGCGGCGATTCGCCGCCCGTCCCGCCCTGTCGGAAGCTGGAGGGACCGGCCGGTCCGGGCCGGTGCCGGGGGGTCGCGCTCGAAGGGCCGGTGAGACGTGTGCCTGGTGCTGCCACTCCCGCGAACCCCCGCACCCCGCCGCCGTCGCCACCGCCCTCGTCCGGGCCCTCCGACCGGCTGGCCGCTCCCGGGTCCGTCCTGCTCTCCGTGCTGGTCACGGTGGTCGGCACGCTCGCGGCGATGGCGGCGGTGGCCGCGCTCGGCCTGTGGCTGGCGGGCGCGGACGAGTTGCCGGGCGGCGGTTTCGGCCCGGTGCTGGCCGCCACGCTGCTGATGGCGCTGGGGGCGCCGGCGCAGCTCGACGGGGGCGCCGCCTTCGTGGCGACCGCGCAGGGCGGGATCACCGCGATGCCGCTGTCGGTGACGCTGGTGGGCGCGCTGGTGGCGGCGTACCTGTTCCTGCGGCCGCTGCGCCGTCACGCGGTGGTGGGCGGGCGGCTGTTGCTGGCCCGGGTGCTGGCGCTGGCGGCGGGCTGGGCGGTGGCGGTGCTGCTGCTGTCCGCGGCGGCCCGGCACGGTTTCACGGTGTCGACGGGCGATCCGCTGCTGGACGAGCTGGGCGGGGCGTTCGGTGCGGCGCCGACGGTGGGGTTCCGGGTGGATCCGGGCCCGGCGGTGGGTTTCGGCCTGCTCTGGCTGGCCGTGGTGGTGCTGCTGGCCCTGGCGGCCTCGCGCCGCGCGCCGTTGCCGACCGGCTGGGTGCGCTGGCACGGCACGCTGCGGCCGACGGTGCACGCGGTGCTGTCGCTGCTGCTGGTGTACGTGCTGCTGGGCCTGGTGGGTGGGTTGGTGGCGACGGTGACGGGCAGTGAGCCGCGGGAGACGCTGGCGGTGGTCTGCCTGGGGCTGCCGAACCTGGCGTGGCTGGGGTTCGGGGTGGGCCTCGGCGCGTCCTGGCACGGCCACGTCACGGACAGCCTGGGCCTGCCGTTCCCGCACCCGCTGGCGGCGGTGCTGCGTTCCGGGCAGGACGTGACGCTGGACCTGCATGCGCTGGCGGCGCAGAACGGCTGGGCGTGGCTGCTGCTGCCGCTGGCGGCGCTGCTGGTGCTGGCGGCGGGCGTGGCCGCGGCGGCCCGGACGCGTCCGCCGCTGCCGGTGTGGCGCTCGGCCGTGCAGTGGGCGGTCGTCCTGGCGCTGGCGGTGCTGGCCGTCGGGTCGGTGACCCGGGTGTCGGCGGTGTACGGGCTGTCGCTGCTGGGCCTGGGCGGCGAGGGGCGGACGGTGCTGGAGCCGGACCTGCTCACCGCCGTCCCGATCGCCGCCGGCTGGGGTGCCCTGGCCGGTCTGCTGGGCGCGCTGGTCGCCCGTCGGCGCGGGGCCCCGTCCGACGCCGCCGCGAGGGCTCCGGCGGGCCGGACGGGGAGCCGGCGCCGCGGCGACCGCGGCGCCTGACCGGGCGTCAGCCGTCGATGCGGTGCTGCGTCCAGAAGGACGTCAGGTCGACCGTGGTCGCGGCCTGCGCGGCGGCCTTGAACTCGGCGGTGGTGGAGATCCCGTACCAGTGCGCCGCCGCGTAGTCGTGCAGCAGCGTGGTCATCGCGGTGTCGCCGATGGTGCGGCGCAGGTCGTGCAGGGCGCACTTGCCGTAGCCGTAGACGACCGTCGAGTAGCGGGAGGAGTGGGCGTCCCAGTAGGCCATCGAGTTGCTGATCTTCTCGGTGGAGGACGCCCAGGAGGTGCTGTTCCAGCAGTTGGTGCCGGTCTTGCCGAGGGCGAGGTCGGTGGCGTAGTCGGTGAACGCCTCGTCCAGCCACGGGCTGTTGTACTCGTCGTCGCCGACGATGCCGTACCACCACTGGTGGCCGATCTCGTGGGTGAGCGCGGTGGTGGAGACCAGGTCGAGGACGAAACCGGGGTACTCCATGCCGCCGAACCAGAAGTTGTTGTCGATCACGGCGTCGAGTTCGCCGTAGGGGTAGGCACCGAAGCGTGCGGCGTGCGCGTCGACGGCGGTCCTGGCGGTGCTCAGCATGGACTGCGCGTCGCTGGAGCTGATGCCGCTGACCGAGTAGACGTTGATCGCGGTGCCGGCCGCCGAGCTGCCGGAGACCTTGCTGAACGGGCCGGCCGCCCAGGCGAACTCGCGGACGTTCTTCGCGGTGGCCGTGGTGACGGTCCGTCCGCTGCTGCCGGGGGTGTCGACGGAGGTGCCGGTGGCGGGGACCAGCAGGCTGCCGGGGTGGTCGAGGGTGACGGTGTAGTCGGAGGCCAGGGTGTAGAAGGACTCGCCGTTGTTGGTGTAGGGGTCCAGGTGCCAGCCGCTCGCGTCGCGCACGGCGAGGACGGGCAGCGCGTTGCCGACGAAGGCGAACGCCCCGTCCCGGCCGAACCGGTCCGCGCCGGAGGGGACGGCGATGGACAGGTCGAAGCCGAGGCTGCCGCTCTGGCCCTGGCCGAGCGGCGCGGGCAGGGTGACCTTGAGCGCGGTGCAGTCGGCGCTGAGCGCGCCGGCGGTGCCGCCGGTCAGGTTGCTGACGGTGACGGGGGTGCTGGGGCAGCTGCCGTGGGCGTTGTCCCAGAGCCGCAGGTACACCTCGGTCAGCGGGGTTGCCGAGGGGTTCCCGAAGGCGATGCTCTGGTGCCCGGTCCAGGTGGCGCCGCTCGCGTCGCTGCTCAGCGCCACGGTGTACCCGGCGGGGGCCGGGGTGCGGGTGGCGTCGGTGGCGGGCGGCGGGGTGGTGGTGCCGCCGGAGGCGTCGAGCGTGACGTCGTCGAGCACGAAGCTGGTCTGCAGCCCGGAGTCCTCGGCGCCGCCGAAGGAGAGGCTGACGGTCTGCCCGGCGTACCCGGAGACGTCGATGCTCTTCTTCACGTAGCCGGCCGCGGCGTCCAGGTTGGAGTAGGTGGCGAGGGTGGTGCCGCCGAGCTTCACGGTCAGCTTGTCGTACGCCGTGGTCTTGCTGGTCTCGGCGGTGTCGACGTGCAGCCAGAAGCCGAGGGTGGCGCTGGTGCAGCCGGCCGGGAGGGTGACGGTCTGGCTGAGGGTGTCGGTGTGCACCGACCCGTAGCCGTCCAGCCAGGCGAAGGACGTTCCGCCGTGGGCGCTCTGGCCGCCGCCGCTGGTGATCACGCCGCTGGACGAGGTCCAGGACGCGCCGCCGGACTCGAACCCGCCGTCCGCCACCACCTGGGCCGCTGCGCAGGTGGCCTGCGCGGTGGGGGCGGCGGTGGCGGTGGTCGCGGTGCCGGCGGCGGCGAGCACGGTGGTGCCCAGCACGGCGACGGCGCGGGTGGCGAGGGCGCGGAGTCTGTTGCTCATGGTGCTCCTCTCGGTCGCCAGGGTCTGTGGGGGCCCTGGCCGAGGGGCAGACTGTCAGCAAACACTCAGCTTTGAAAGGTGCATGCCACCGATCGTTACACCGTGGAAACGAGGGGACCCGGTTCAGGGTTCGAACACCGGCCGCGCCCAGGCCGGCGGCCGCGGCGGCCCGTCCTCCCGCGGAACCTCCCCGACCCGCGGAGCGCCCTGCGCCGCCCCGGCCCCGGCCCGCAGCGCCGCGACGAACTCCAGGCAGCTCCCGTACCGCTCGCCGGGCCGCTTCGCCATCGCCCGCCGCAGCGCCGCACCCACCCCGGCGGGCAGGTCCGCGCGCCGCTCCCGGACGTCCGGCGGCGGGTCGTTGAGGTGCGCCCAGAGCAGGGCCAGGTCGTCGTCGCGCCGGTAGGGCGGGTCGCCGGTGAGCATCTCGAACACCACGCAGCCCAGGCTGTACACGTCGCAGCGGCCGTCCACCGGCTTGCCGGAGATCTGCTCGGGGGCCACGTAGTCGAGCGTGCCGACGAACTGGCCGACGCTGGTCAGGCCGGTCAGCGAGAGCGACTTCTTGGTCAGCCCGAAGTCGGTCAGGTAGGCGTGCTCGGGGTGGTCGGGGTCGGTGCCCTCGGCGATCAGCACGTTGCCGGGTTTGACGTCCCGGTGGACCAGGTCGTGGGCATGCGCGGCGTCCAGCGCGCTGGCCACCTGGACGGCGATCCGCAGGGTCTGGGCGCTCGTCAGCGGGCCCTCCCGGTCGAGCAGCGCGCGCAGGTCGCGGCCGCGCACGTACCGCATGGCCAGGTACAGCACGCCCTCGACCTCGCCCGCGTCGTACACCGGGACGATGTTCGGGTGATCGAGCGAGGCGGCGACGTGCGACTCGCGGACGAAGCGCTGCCGGAAGGTCTCGTTGCGCGCCAGTTCGGGGGCGAGCAGCTTGACCGCGACGGTGCGGCCGAGCCGCAGGTCCTCGGCGCGGTAGACCACCGCCATGCCGCCCCGCCCCAGCACGTGCTCCAGCCGGTAGCCGGCCAGGGTGCGGCCGTCCAGCTCGCCCGGCTCGGCGGCGGCCAGGGACGGCTGCTCCGGTGGCTCCCCTGGCATCGGGTCAGCTCCGGCCGTCGCGGTCGGCGGTCGCGTAGGTCTGCAGCTGGGCGGCGTCGCAGTAGTACCAGCGGCCCCGGTCGAGGTCGAGCAGCCAGGCGTCGGAGCCGTCCAGCACCGCGCCGAGCCGCAGGTCGCGGGTGCCGTCGCGGAAGGCCTCCAGGTCGATCCGGCCGGCCGCCCAGTCGTCGACCAGCCGCCGGTAGGTGGCCAGCGAGCGTTCCAGGGCGGCGAGCAGCGGGCGCGGGTCGTCGGTGGTGGCGAGCGGTCCGCCGGTGCTCGGGGGGCGCTGCGGGAGGGCGACCAGCAGCCGTCCGTCGACCCAGGCGGTCCAGCCGTTGGAGCAGACGATCCGGGCCCAGTTGCCGTTGGCCTCGGCGAGCGCGACCGGCAGCAGCGGGTCGAGCGGCACCCCGGCGGCGGCCGGGTCGGGCGCGGTCCAGGTCGGCAGGCCGTCGGCCGGGACGACGTGGGTGGGCCGGAAGCCGTCGGGCGGGCCCATGCGCTACCGCCGCATCACGGCGGGCTCGTGCCGGCGCAGCAGCCGGGCGACGACCAGCCCGTACGCGACGGACAGCACGACGAGCATGCCGAGGTCGAGCAGCCAGACGCCCTGCCGGTGCGCGAACAGCGGGTCGTCGGTGAGCGCGCCGGGGACGATCGCGTGCAGGTCGATGGTGGCGGCCATCGCGCCGAGCGCCCAGCGGGAGGGGACCAGCCAGGACAGCTGGTCGAGCACCGGGACGTGGTCGAGCTGCAGCAGCGCCCCGCAGAACACCACCTGGACGATGGCGACCAGCACCAGCAGCGGCATGGTCACCTCTTCCTTCCGCACCAGTGCGGAGATCAGCAGGCCGAGCATCATCGCGGTGATCGAGAGCAGCACCACGGCCAGGGTGATCTCCAGCAGCGGTGGCAGGAACACCCCGCTGCTGCGCGGTCCGAGCTTCACGCCGATCAGCGCGACCATGGTCAGCACCACCGACTGGACGGTCGTGACGGTGCCCAGCACGACGACCTTCGAGCACAGGTAGGCGGATCTGGACAGGCCGACGGCGCGTTCGCGCTGGTAGATGGTCCGTTCCTTGACGAGTTCGCGCACCGCGTTGGCGGCGCCGGTGAGCACCCCGCCGACGCACAGGATCAGCAGCGCGTTCAGCGCGCTGTTCTGGTCAAGCCTGCTGCCGGCCAGGGCGTGCGCCATCGCGCCCATGACGAACGGCAGCGCGATCATCACGGCGAGGAAGGTCCGGTCGGCGGCGAGCGCGCTGGCGTACCGGCGGCACAGCGTGCCGACCTGCTTGCGCCAGCGCCGCGGCCGGGGCGGGGCGGCGGGGGTCGCGTCCGCGGGCAGCGCGCGTTCGGCGGGGGCGGGGGCGAGCGCGCCGGGCCAGTCGCCGACGCCGCCGGCCGGGCCGCTGACGTACTTGCGGTAGGGCTCGGAGACCCGGAAGTCGCCGGCCCAGTCGCGGTCGGCCTGGTTCTCGAACGCCTCGAAGGCGTCCGGCCAGTGCGCGAAGCCGAAGTGCTCCAGCGTCTCGCCGGGCGGCCCGTACCAGGCGGTCCGGCCGCCGGGGGCGAGCAGCAGCAGCCGGTCGCACAGGTCGAGGCTGAGCACGCTGTGGGTGACCACGACGACGGTCCGCCCGTCGTCGGCGAGGCCGCGCAGCATCTGCATCACGGACCGGTCCATGCCGGGGTCGAGCCCGCTGGTGGGCTCGTCGAGGAACAGCAGGGACGGCTTGGTGAGCAGTTCGAGGGCGACGCTGACCCGCTTGCGCTGGCCGCCGGAGAGGCTGGAGATGACCTGGTCGGCGCGCTTGCCGAGGCCGAGCTCGTCGATCACCTCCTCGACCCGGGCGGCCCGTTCCTCGGGCGCGGTGTCGTCGGGGAAGCGCAGTTCGGCGGCGTACGACAGGGCCTTCCGGACGGGCAGTTGGGTGTGCAGGATGTCGTCCTGCGGGACGAGGCCGATCCGGCGGCGCAGTTCGGCGTAGTCGCGGTAGAGGTCGCGGCCGTCGTAGCGGACGGTGCCGCGGTCGGCGGGGCGCAGCCCGGTGAGCGCGTTGAGCAGGGTGGACTTCCCGGCGCCGCTGGGTCCGGCGACCGCGAGCAGGCACTTCTGGCCGACCGGGAAGGTGACCTGGTCGAGCAGCGTGCGGCCGTCGGCGACCTGGACGGTGAGGTCCGCCACGTCGAGGTCGATGTCGCCGGTGTCGACGAACTCCTGGAGTTCGTCGCCGACCAGGCAGAACACCGAGTGGCCGATTCCGACCAGGTCCCCGGGCCCGACGGGGGCCTGTCGCACGGGCCGGCCGTTCAGGTAGGTGCCGTTGTGGCTGTCCAGGTCGACGATCTCGTAGCGGCCGCCGGGCACGGCCCGCAGCTCGGCGTGGTGCCGGGAGACGGTCAGGTCGCCGACCACCAGGTCGTTGTCGGGGCCGCGCCCGATCCGCACCACCTTGGCCGGCAGCGGGCGGACGCTGGAGGGTGGCCGGAACGAGCCGGTGATGGCGGTCAGCGCGGACGGGCGGCGGCCGGGCAGCGGGTGCACGGCGGTCGGTTCGGGCAGCGCGCTGAACGTGCAGCGCGGTCCGTCGCCGGGACTTCCCAGGCAGAGCACGGTGCCGGGCCCGATCTCCAGGTGGATGACCCGGTGTCCGTCGGCGGCGTAGGTGCCGTTGGTGGAGCCGGTGTCGTCGACGATCCAGTGGCCGTCGCCGACGTGCAGTTCGGCGTGGTGCCAGGAGACCCGGGGATCGGTCAGCACGATGTCGCTGGTGGGGTCGCGTCCGAGGGCGTACCTGCGGCTCGGGGTGATGACCGTCGAGTCGCCGCCGGTTTCGAGGACCAGTTTCGGCGCGGTGAGCGCAGCCTCTCGCTCTCCCATAGGTCGATGCTAGACCGCGCGCCGAGCACCCGCCCGGGGGGCGGTTTTCGGCCCTTCGGGTGACAGTGGGAAGCGGCCGCCGCGGATCGGGTACCTGTGGGGTCGGGACCGAGAGGCCCGTTGGGCGGCGGATGGGAGCGGGCTTGTGAACACCTGGGCAACCTGGACCACTCAGGGGATTCTGTCCGGTCACGGCGGTGTGAAGACCGTGGAGATCGGCGTCATCACCGGGGACCTGACGGTGCACACCATGTGGATCGAGGGCGAGGCGCGGCTGACCGTGCAGTACAGCGGCGCGCTCGACTGGTTCACCGTGGAGGGCAGCCCCGTGCCCGCCGCGGACGAGGCAGCGGCGCGCGAGGTGCACCAGCACATGGTGGAGGCCGTGAAGACGGGCGGTGGCGCGACGGCGCCACGGGCCTGACCGGACCGCCCCGCCCGGGCCGCCGCCGACGCACCCGCCGGCCGCGACCCGGGTTTCGTGCGCCCTCCCGCCGGTGGCCCGGGTGCGGGCGGGCGGTGGTGCGCCCCCGGCCGGAGGGGTCCGGCGCGGGGGCGGGGAAGGTTGCGGTCCGGCTGTTCCGCGCGCCGGCCGCCGGGGCGTCACCAGGCGCTGTCCGCGGGCGGCACGTCGCGGCGGCGGGCGGACTCGGCGGCCTCGGCGGCGGTGGAGCCGCGGTGGATCAGCTGCTGGCCGAGGGCGGTGAGGGCCCGGCCGACGGCGAGTTCGTCGCCGATCTCCGGGTCGGCGGGGTCGGTCCGGCTGCGGTGCGCCTCGGCCTCGACCTCGATCAGGTTGACCCCGGTGTCCAGGACGGCGTGCGCCTGGGTGAGGTCGCCGACCTCGACCACCCGCAGCCGGACCGACCACTCGGTGCTGTGCGGTTCGGGCGCCGCCATGTGCCCGCTCACCGCCGCTCCTCCGGTTGCCACTCCGGCCGGTCCGTGTCCGGGTCGCCCTCCGCCCGGGACTCCTCCCACGCGTGCATCGTCTGGTAGGAGGTGACGCCCTCCTCGGGGTCGGCGGCGCGGATGTCGTCCTCGTCCCGCCGGACCTTCTCTTCGAGCCTGTCGCTCATCTCGGACATCCCGGGCTCCTCGCTCTAGAACCCCCGCTGCTCCCTCCAGCGTGCCTCCGCGGGCGGGCTCAGTCGAGTTCGGCCAGCAGGTCCGGGTTGACCGCGCCGACGATCGCCCGGACGTCCGCCGCCGCGACGGCGGGCCACAGCACCGCCCTGGCGGCCCGGTAGCGCTCGGCCAGCCGGGCCCGGTCCGCCGCCGGGAGCAGCGCGGCCCGGTCCGCGCGGGAGTTGTGCGCGTTGTCGGCGATCTTGACCAGGGTGGCGGCGTGGTCGGTGGCGACGTCCAGCAGCATCGCCCGGTAGTCCGTCCCGGCCGTCCGCGTCACCCGCCGGACGGTCGCCACCACGGCGGCGGGTACACCGGCGGCGAGCAGTTCCCCGGCGGTGACCGGGGTGTCCTCCAGGACGTCGTGCAGCAGCGCCGCCATCCGCACCCCCGTCCCGAACGGGGCGACGCCCGCGGCCACCGCGCGCACGTGCTCCACGTACGGCGCCCCGATCCGGTCGTACTGGCCGGCGTGCGCACGGGCGGCCAGGGCGTCGACCTGGTCGAGGGTCAGCTGCGGTGCGGCGGTCATGCGGTCTTCCCTTCTCCGCTTCTCCACTCCGTCCGGAGTGCTCTGTCTGGAGTGCTCTGTCTGGAGTGCTCCACCCGGGGCACTACGGGTGAAGTGCTCCGGACGGAGTGCTCCGCTGCACCGGAGTGTCGCACGGGCCGGGTCGGCGGCCGGTCGGCGGACGGTCCCTCAGGTGCCGCGACGTATAGTCCGGTTGACCGAAGGGAGTGATCGTCCGGTGCGGGTGACCCCGATCTCCCCGGAGCGGCTGGCCGAGCTGCTCGCGGGGCGGATCCACGAACTGGCCGACGACGACCGGCGGCTGCGGGTCGCGATCGACGGCGCGGCGGCCACCGGGCCGGACCGGTTGGCGGACGCCCTGGTGGAGCCGCTGCGCCTGCTCGGGCGGCCGGTGCGGCGGGTGTCGGCGGACGACTTCCTGCGCCCGGCGTCGGTGCGCTTCGAGTACGGCAAGGAGGACCCGGACGCCTTCCACGACCTGTGGCTGGACCAGGGCGCGCTGCTCCGCGAAGTCCTCGACCCGCTCGAACCGGGCGGCGACGGCCGCGTCCTGCCCACCTACTGGGACCGGAAGACCGACCGCGCCACCCGGGCCCGCTACGTGGAACTCCCGCCGCGCGGCGTGCTGTTGCTGGACGGGCCGTTCCTGCTCGGCCGCTGGCTGCCGTTCGAGCTGACGGTGCACCTGACCCAGTCCGCCGCCGCACTGGCCCGCCGCACCCCGGAGGCCGAGCGCTGGACGCTGCCCGCGTTCGAGCGCTACCGCACCGAGACCGGCCCGGACGAGCTGGCCGACCTGACGGTGCGGGTCGAGGACCCCCGGCACCCGGCGCTGGTGGAGCGGGACTGAACTGGTGGAGCGGGACCGAACCGCCTTCGCCCCGCGTTCCGGCCGGGGAGCCTGCTCCCACCGGGGAGCCCGGGCGGGGGCCGGGGGCCCGTCAGGCGGTCGGCGCGGGGCCGCGCTGGCAGCGCGGGCACCAGTAGGCGGTGCGGTCCCGGTCGTGCTTGGCGGTGCGGATCGGGGTGCCGCAGCGCACGCAGGTGCGGCGGGCCCGGCCGTACACCCAGTGCTGGCAGCCGGGCCGGGTGTCGCCGGTGGTGATGTGCCCGGGGCGCAGCTTGTTGGCGTCCAGCAGCTGCCGGGCGCGGTGCAGCAGCCGCTCCGGGTCGGACAGTTCGCCGACCGGCAGCCAGGGGGTGACACCGGCCAGGAAGGCCAGCTCGTTGGCGTACACGTTGCCGAGGCCGGCCAGGTTGCGCTGGTCGAGCAGGGCCGCGCCGACCGGGCGGCGCGGGTCGGCGAGCAGGCGGCGGCGCGCCTCGTCGGCGTCCCAGTCCGGGCCGAGCAGGTCGGGGCCGAGGTGGCCGACCACCCGGTGCTCCTCGTCGCTGCGCAGCAGTTGGACCACCGGCAGCCGGTAGCCGACGGCGGTGCCGTGCTCGGTGCCGAGGACCGCCCGGATCTGGAACGCGGGGCCGCTGCGCCAGCGCTCGCCGGGCCGGAAGGTCTGCCAGCGGCCGTCCATCCGCAGGTGGGTGTGGAGCGTCACGCCGCCCTCGAACCTGGTCAGCAGGTGTTTGCCGCGCGGCACCGTCCGCAGCACTCGGCGCCCCGCCAGGTCGGCGGTGGCGTGGGCGGGAACGCGGAAGTCCGTCACCGTCAGCACGTGACCGGCGAGCGCCTGGTTCAGCTGGGTGGCGACGAGGTAGATGCTGTCTCCTTCGGGCACGCCCCCATCATGCCGTCCGCCTGCGACAGCGCCACCGCCGCCCTCGTCCGTACCGCGGTCCGCGCCCCGGGCTCTGCCCGCAGCGGAAATCCCTGGTCGGCGGCACGCTCCTGCTCTACGGTCGGCGGAATGACGATCACTCACGAGGTGGCTGGAAGCGGCCCCGCGGTAGTCCTGCTGCACTCCTCCGTCTGCGACCGGCGGATGTGGGACGGGCAGTGGGACGCCCTGCGCGAGGCCGGGTACCGCGTGGTGCGGTGCGACTTCCGCGGTTTCGGGGAGACCCCCTGCGCGGACCGCCCGTACGACAACCTGACCGATCTGGCGGAGCTGCTGGACGAACTCGGCATCGAGCGGGCAGCCCTGGTCGGCTCCTCCTTCGGCGGCCGGATCGCCCTCCAGTTCGCGGCCCGCCACCCCGACCGGGTCGGCTCGCTGACCCTGCTCTGCCCGGGCAGCCCGGACCACGAGCCGAGCGCCGAACTGCTGGAGCTGGACGAGCTCGAGGTCGGCCTGGTCGAGTCCGGCCGGCTGGACGAGGCGGTCGAGCTGATGGTGGACACCTGGCTCGGCCCGGACGCGGACGAGGCGGCCCGGGCGAAGGTCCGGACGATGCAGCGGCACGCGTACGAGGTGCAGTTGGCGCCCGAGGAGGAGGTCCTCCCGGCCCGGGTCGAGGTCGACCTGCGGGCGGCGGTCGCACCCGCCCTGGTGTACTCCGGCGCGCACGACCTGGACGACTTCCGCCGGATCGCCGCCGACCTGGCGGCCCTGCTGCCGGACGCCGAGCACCGCGAACTCCCCTGGGCGGGGCACCTGCCCGCGCTGGAGCGCCCCGCGGAGACCGCCGAACTGCTGCTCGCCCGGCTCGCCGAGGTCGGCGGGCGCTGACCGGCCGCACCGCGCGCCACCGCGGCCGTCCCGGGCCGCCGACTCTCCGAACCACGACCCATGTTCACCCCCAAGGGTGAATGTCTCCGGTCGGTCGGGGTGCCGCAACCACTGGGCTCCCGGCCGACCGGTCCATTTTCTGGGCCTCGCGAGCCGATCCGCCGCCGGGAGAAACGATTCGCTTCTGACGGCCCCTCAACGACCCGTTTTCGAACAGGAGGTAGGAGAGGTTCGAAAAAACCCGTGCACACGATCGACCGCTCTGGTGTGATTCCGCTTGATCAACCTCCACGAGAGGAAGCACCACACCCTTGGACGGCACGATGCGCGACACGAACCACCCCCTCGCCTCCGGGTCGGAGGCCGTCCTGGCCCGGCTCGAAACCTACTACGACGCGGTTCCCCGGTTCTCCGCGACGACCGAGGAGCACGGCCCCTTCACCCTGTTCGTCCGCACCGGACAGGGCTGGCACTACTACGCCCGGCCCACCCTGGACGGCCCGGGCGCCTTCACCGCCGAGGACGTCGAGCGGGTCCGGGCCCGGCAGCGCGAGGTCGGGGCGCCCGAGAGCTTCGAGTGGGTGCACGAGACCACGCCGGGTCTGCGCGCCGTCGTCGAGGCCGGCGGGCTGGAGATCCACGAGCACCCGCTGCTGGTGCTCGACCTGGACGGTCCGTCCGCTGCCGCCACCGGGACGGCGGCGGCAGCGGCGGACGGCGGCCCGGAGGTCCGGGTGCTCGCCGCCGACGACCCGCTGCTGCCCGCCGCCATCACCCTGCCGCACCTGGCCTTCGCCGAGTCCGGCACCCAGATCGGCACGGCCGGACCCGAGCAGTTGGTCGAGGCGGTGAAGAGCCCCGACACCGATGCCGCGGTGGCCCGCATGGCCGGGCGGATATCGGCCGGACGCACGGTCCTCGCCGCCGTCGTCGGCCCGGACGGAGCCCCCACCGCCTCCGGCTGCCACCAGCCGATCGACGGGGTCAGCGAGATCGTCGCGGTGGCCACCCTGCCGGCCCTGCGCCGCCAGGGCCTGGCCCGCCGGGTCACCTCGCACCTGGTCGAGCACGCCCGCACCACCGGGGTGCGGACGCTGTTCCTCTCCGCCAGCGACGACGCCGTGGCGCGGATATACGAGAGCGTCGGCTTCCGGCGAATAGCCACCGCCCTGATCGCCGAGCCGCCCGCCGAGGGCTGACCGGCCGCCACCACCCTGCTCACCGGGGCCCGGCCTGTCCGGTGCCGACGGGCCTCGGTGCCTGCGGGCCCCGGTGAGCGGCGGTGCACGGCCGTGCGCGGCGGACGGGCACCGGCGGGAGGGCCGTCAGCCACTCAACTCAGGAGAAGAGCGCGGAGCGGAGCTTGAGCCGGTCGGAGGCGCGGCCGCCGGGGCGGAGGCTGTAGTAGTCCCCGTCGCAGTCGGAGCCGGTGAACATGGTGACGGTCGACCCGGTGAAGTTCTGCGGGGCGAAAGCGGGTTCGGTGGTGTAGGGGTCGGCGACCTCGGGCAGGGTCACGCAGGTGCGGCTGTCCGGGTCGACGAGAACACCGGCCGTCCGGTTCCCGAAGTCGTCGTAGTAGGTGTAGCGGAACTCGCCGACGGCCGCACCGGCCGGGTGGGGCAGGGCGAGCAGCAGGGCGAACGAGGCAGCGGCGGCGGCAACCGTCTGACGCAGGTGCATGGGGTGGAACGGCCTTTCCGGTCGGGTGGATCGGGCCGGATCGGGATGCCGGCCCAACACCCACCACCGTAGGAGCGGGGCACGGCGGCGAATCGATTCTGTCCACCCACCTCGCGTGTCACCCCGCCTCCCGCACCCGCCTCCCGCACCCGCTTCCACGGATCAGGGCCGACACGACGTCAACTGGGGGGAATGCCAACGGACACCGAGCAGGCCGAGCACGCGTTCGGGTGTTAGAACCGGCGTCCAGCGGGCACATGTGTTGCTACCTGGGAGCAGGGCCACGTCGGCGGGGAAGGCCGGGGCGTGCCTGCCTCGCGGCGCGGAGGTGGTTGATGGAAGGACCCGCACTCTCCCCCCGTGAGCTACTGATCCTCGAACAGATCGAGGCAGAGCTGGGGAGCGATCAGGAGCTGGAGCGCGAGCTGCGCACGATGCGGACAGCGAGGATGGCCCGGCTGCGACGGACGCTGGTGGCCCGGCCGTGGTTGGTGGTCGTGGTGATCTCGGGCTGTCTGGCCGTCTCGTTCACACTGCTGGCGCTGGCGGTGGTGTTGAACGAACCGGTCCTGCTGCTGGCCGTGGTGGTCGGCTGGGCCGTCGTGTTGGTGATGCTGATGCTGGTGGCGATGCAGCTGCGCCGACGAGGACGGATCGAGTAACCGCCCACCGGTCCCGGGGCCTCGGCGGAAGGGGCCCCGGACCGAGGACGCGGGCGGACCGGATGGCGGCGCTCCGGCCGGCCGCCGGCCTGAGCGCCCGGGGAGAGGGACGAGCGGCAGGACAGGTAGGTGGTGGAGCAACGGCGAGGAGTGACGCGGGGCGTGGAGAGAAGGAGAGGAGCGGTGTGCAGGGTCGGCGGGCCCGGCCGGGTCCGCCGGGGTCAGAGGCCGGGGAGGCCGGTCTCCAGGTCGTCCAGGGTGTGGGAGCAGGGGCAGTCGCGGGTGGTGGGCAGTGATTCGAGGGCTTTGAACAGGACGGTGCGCAGGCGGTCGACGTTGCGGGCGAAGACTTCCAGGACTTCGGCGTGGGTGACGCCCTCGCCGGTCTCGACGCCCGCG
>NZ_JOGH01000048.1:0-45494 GCF_000721345.1 Kitasatospora sp. NRRL B-11411
GGGTCGGGTCGCCTGGGGCGGGTGGGAGGGGCAGGGGAGATGGTTGGTGGCTGCTCAGGCGCTGAGTTGGCGGGCTCCGGTCCGGGGTGGGGCGGTCAGCGGAGGCGGACGGTGACGCCGCCCTGGCGGAGGACGTCGAGGACGGCGTCGAAGTAGGAGCGGTCCTCCTCGTCGGGGCCGGTCACCCGGCGGGTCAGGGCCTGGGCGGAGACCATCGCGTGCCGCCAGAGCAGCACGAACGGCGGCTCGGGGGCGAAGCCGCCGCGCAGGCAGTCGGCCAGGGCGTCCAGGTTGCGGCCGTAGTAGCCGTCGGGGGCCGCCACGGCGCGGCCCAGTTCGGCCCAGAGCGCGGGCTCGTCGGTGATCCGCTCGCCGTGCAGGACGTACTCGGGCGGCTGGGGGGAGGTGGGCACGGGGGGCTCCTGTCGGTCGGTGCGCGTCGCCCGGATGGCTCCGCCGGGTCGAGCGGGGCCGGTGCGCGCGTTGGGATGGCCCCAACTCTTCTCTTCCACACCAGGGACGACATCATGGCTTGTCTGCACCGCAAGGATCTCGGTCTGCTGGCGCTGCGCGCGGCCGTCGGCGGTGTCCTGTTCGCGCACGGGACGCAGAAGCTGTTCGGCTGGTTCGGCGGCGCCGGGCCGGAGGGCACCGCGCAGGCGATGGAGCACATGGGCTTCCTGCCGGGCGAGCGCAGCGCGTACGCGGCCGGGCTGGGCGAGGCGGGCGGCGGCGCGCTGCTCGCGGTCGGCCTGGCCACGCCCGCGGCCGGGTCGATCGTCGCCGGGACGATGGCGGGTGCGATCTCGGTGCACGCCCCGGCGGGCTTCTTCGCGCACGGCGGCGGCTTCGAGTACCCGGCGCTGCTGGGCGCCTGCGGGCTGGCGCTGGGCGTCGCGGGCGCGGGCCGCTACTCGATGGACGCCGCGCTGGGCCACCGGCTGGCCCGCCCGTGGATGGGCGCGCTGGCGTTCGCGGCGAGCGCGCTGGGCGCGGCGGCGGTGGTGACCCGCCGGCAGGAGGAGGTGCGCCGACGGGAGGCGCGGGCCGCGGACGAGGCGGCCCGGGAGGACGGCAGCGGGCTCTCCTGAGCGGCCGACGGACGTCCACTACCGAAGGGATCCACTGATGAAGCGATCGATGCGGGCCGCCGCCGGCTGGACGGCCGCCGCCCTGCTGGGCGCCGCGGCGCTGTCCGGCTGCTCCTCGGACGGCTCGCCGTCCCCGGCGGCCTCCTCGGCGCTGGAGGGCGCCAGGTCGGCGGTGGCCTCGGCGGCCTCCTCGGCGACGGCGGCGATCGGCTCGGCCGCCGCCTCGCTGGGCGCCTCCGCGCAGGCCGCCGCGTCCTCGGCGCTGGCGAGCGTGAAGGGCGGACTGGACGCGAAGGGCGACGTGGCGCTGGGAACGGCCACCACCGGCTCGGGCGGGAAGCTGTCGGTGCCGCTGACGGTCACCAACCACGGTTCGCAGCCCGGCAAGTACACGATTCAAGTCAACTTCGACGACGGGTCGGGGAACCTGCTCGACGCGGTGGTGGTGAACGTGCCGGAGGTGGCGGCGGGGGCGTCCGCGCAGGCCACGGCGGAGAGCAACCGTTCGCTGGAGGGCAGTGTGACGCCTGTGGTGGCGAACGCGCTGCGGTACTGACCGGACACCGAACCTTAAGCGTGGCGTAAGCGTCAGATCCCGCTCTTGACGGTCGAGTTGGTCTAGTCCATTTTACTTGTCAGGTGCAGGGAGCCCCTGGGCCGGCGCCGGTGGTTTAGACCACCGGCGCCGGTTCGGCTTACCCGCACCTGGTGTTTGTGCAGGCCAACGCTCGATTCCCCTGTCATGACCAGGTCGTGTGACCCCACCTCACACGGTTCGTGCCCGGTTCTGGCGGGACCCCCACAACCAGGAGTCACGCAGCCATGCTTCGTTCCGTTTCCCCCCAGTCGCCTGCGCGGCGGCGGCCGAAGAGCTGGGCCGCGCTCGCGGCCGGCACCGCGGCCTCCCTGCTGCTCGGCGGCACCCTGGCCCTGACCGGCGGCACCGCCCAGGCCGCGCCGACCAACTCGACCGGCGCCCCGGCCACCAGCGGCGGCATCAAGGTCGCGTACTTCGACCAGTGGTCGATCTACTCGAACGCGTACTACCTCAAGACGATGCAGGACACCGGCGCCGCCGGGAAGCTCGACTACATCATCTACGACTTCGCCAACATCAACCCCACCACCCTGTCCTGTTTCGAGGCCAACAAGGCCGCGTCGCAGAACGAGGACGACCCCAACGCGGGTGACGGTGCGGGCGACTCCTTCGCCGACTACCAGAAGAGCTTCGGCGCCGACATCTCGGTCGACGGCGTGGGCGACACCTGGAACCAGCCGATCGTCGGCAACTTCAACCAGATCAAGAAGCTGAAGGCGAAGAACCCGAACCTCAAGGTCCTGATGTCGATCGGCGGCTGGACCTACTCGAAGTACTTCTCCGACGCCGCGGCCACCGACGCTTCCCGCAAGAAGCTGGTGTCCTCCTGCATCGACATGTTCATCAAGGGCAACCTGCCCTCCGAGGGCGGCTACGGTGGCCCGGGCACCGGCGCCGGCATCTTCGACGGCTTCGACCTGGACTGGGAGTACCCGGGCGGCAACGGCCACACCGGCAACCACTCCTCGCCCAACGACAAGCAGAACTTCACCGCGCTGCTCGCCGAGTTCCGCAGCCAGCTGGACGCCCAGGGCAAGACCGACGGCAAGACCTACGGCCTGGCGGCCGCGGTCGGCGCCGGCCAGGACAAGATCAAGTACGTCGAGACCGACAAGATCGGCCAGTACCTGACCTTCCTGGACATCATGACGTACGACATGCACGGCGGTTGGGAGGCCCAGGGCCCGACCAACCACCAGGCCCCGATCTACACCAACCCGAACGACCCGATGAACCCGGTGCCGGGCGGCAACGGCAAGTACTCGGTGGACGCGGCGGTCAAGGCCTACACCGTGGGTGACCCGCAGTACGGCATCCCCGGCGGCTTCCCGGCGAAGAAGATCAACGTCGGCGTCCCGTTCTACTACCGCGGCTGGACCGGCGTCTCGGCCGGCGACAGCCACGGCCTGTTCCAGAAGGCGTCCGCCCCGGCGCCCGGCGGCACCTACTCCGGCGGCGTGGCCGGCATCAAGATGTACAAGGAGCTGAACGGCTTCGTCGACAACCCCAGCTACACCTACTGGGACGACACCGCGAAGGCCGCCTACTTCTACGACGGCACCACCTTCTGGTCCGGCGAGAACGCGCAGTCCATCCAGGCCAAGCTCGACTACGCGCACTGCAACGGCCTCGGCGGCTCGTTCATGTTCTCGATGTACGACCTGGGCACCCAGACCGCGCTGTTCGACAAGACGGTGACCGCCACCAACGGCTCCGCCGCGAACTGCCCGGCCGCCCCGACCCAGTCGGCCACCCCGTCGGCCTCGGCCTCCGCCTCGCAGTCGGCCAGCCCGTCCGCGTCGGCCTCCGCCTCCACCTCGCCCTCGCAGTCGGCCAGCCCGTCCGCGTCGGCCTCCGCGTCGTCCTCCGCCTCGACCGGTGCCTGCGCCGGTGCGCCGAGCTGGAGCGCCTCCGCGGTGTACGCCTCCCCGACCAAGGTCTCCTGGAAGGGCCACTACTACACCAACAAGTGGTGGACCACGAACGAGGACCCGAGCCTGAGCGGCCAGTGGGGCGCCTGGACCGACAACGGCGCCTGCTGAACCTGAGCCGTTGACCGGCTGAGCCGGCACCCCGCGAGGGGCGCGAGGAGAGAGATCTCCCCGCGCCCCTCGTCCGTTTTCCCCGCCCGCCGCCGTCGCGGGGTCAGCAGGTCAGGTCGTCGGTGCGGCCGAGCGCGTCCGGCTGGGTCTCCTCGATCCGGCGCAGCATCCGGGTCAGGGTGGCGGCCAGCTCGGGGCGGGCCGAGCCGGGGACGTCCTGGAGCAGGTCGGCCTCGAAGACGGCGGCCATCCGCATCAGTTCGAGCCACTTGTCGCGGCCCCCGTCGGTCAGTTCGATGATCACCCGGACCCGGTTGGCCTCGTCGCGCTCCCGGGTGACCAGGCCCTCGGCGACCATCCGGTCGATCCGGTGGGTCATCGCGGCCGGGGTCAGGCCGAGGCGCTTGGCCAGCTCGCCCGGGCCGAGCCGGTAGGGCGCGCCGGTGAACACCAGGGCCTTGAGCACCTCCCACTCGGCGGAGGTGATGCCGAGGGTGGCCAGCTGGCGTCCGTAGGCCACGTTCATCCGGCGGGCGAGCCGGGAGAGGGTGGAGACGATGGTCTCCACCTGCGGGTCCACGGTGGGGAATTCCCGCTGGTAGAGGGCCACCTGCTCGGCGATGCCGAGCTCGGTGGCGGTCTGGGGCTCCGCTCTGCGTGCGCTCATGGTGGTCATTGTCCCACGCAGGGTGCAGCTGTTAAGCCTTTGACGCCTTAAGGTTTGGATGGTAAGACTTTAGGTCTGAAATCTTACGGAGTAAAGGCCGAGGCGGGAGCCCGGCCCGACGTGCGTGAAGAGGGGTGTGCAGTGAAGGAGTGGGGCGGCCGGCTGCGCCGCGTCCAGGTCGGCAACGCGCTCAGTGCGTTCGGCAGCGGCTTCACCTTGCCGTACATGTTCGTGTACGTGGACCAGGTGCGGGGCCTCGGGGCCGCGGCGGCGGGCGCGGTGTTCACCGTGTTCGCGCTCGCCGCGCTGGCCGTGCTGCCGTTCACCGGCCGCGGCATCGACCGGTACGGGCCGCGCCCGGTGCTGCTGGCCGGCACCGCGATGGCCGCCGTCGGCGCGTTCGCCTTCGGGCAGGCCGCGAGCACCGCCGGGCTGCTGCTCTCCTCCTTCCTGTTCGGCGCCGGCGTCACCACCTGCCAGCCCGCGCTGGCCACGATGATCGTCCGCTGCACCGGCCGCGCCGAGCGCTCCCGGGCCTTCGCGCTCCAGTTCACCCTGGTCAACCTGGGCATGGGCATCGGCGCCCTGGTCGGCGGGCAGATCGTCGACACCTCGGACCCGGCCAGCCTGACCCGGCTGTTCACCATCGAGGCGCTGACCTTCCTCGGCCTGGCCGCCGTCACCGGCACCGCCAGGATGCCGGCGGAAGCGGTCGAGGCCGCCCCCGCCGGGGCGGCTGCGAAGCGCGGCGGCGGGTTGCGGGCGATGGTCGCCGACAAGGCGATGCTGCGGCTGTGCGCGCTCGCCGGGCTGATCTTCTTCACCTGCTACGGGCAGTTCGAGTCCGGCGTCGCGGCGTTCGCCACCGACACCGTCGGCACCCCGCCCTCCACCCTCGGCCTGGCCATCGGCGCCAACGCGCTG
Source organism: Kitasatospora sp. NRRL B-11411 (assembly GCF_000721345.1). Classification (NCBI taxonomy): domain Bacteria; kingdom Bacillati; phylum Actinomycetota; class Actinomycetes; order Kitasatosporales; family Streptomycetaceae; genus Kitasatospora; species Kitasatospora sp. NRRL B-11411. Next base: position 5,323 of record NZ_JOGH01000048.1, read on the forward strand.
ACCATCGTGCTGCTGCAGATGTTCGTCGTCCGGATCACCGAGCGCCGCCGCCGCACCACCGCGATGGCCGCCGCCGGCGCGGTCTGGCTGGCCGCCTGGGGCATGGCCGTGGTCGCCGGGCTGATCCGCACCGAGGCGATGGCCGCGACGGTGGCGATCGTCGCCGTCTACGCGCTGTTCGGCGTCGGCGAGTCGCTGCTCGCCCCCACCATGGGCCCGATCGTCGCGGACCTGGCGCCCGCCCGGCTGCTCGGCACCTACAACGCCGGGTACGCGCTGGTGAAGCAGATCGCCGTCGCGGTCGGCCCCGCCGTCGGCGTGCTGCTGGTCGGCTCCGGCACCTGGCCGCTGTACCTCGCCGCGATGGCGCTGTGCACGCTGCTGATCGTCGCCCTCGCCGTCCGGCTGCGCGGGCACCTCACGCCCGCGCAGGACAACGTCCGGGTGCTGGCCGTGCAGCAGCACGGACTGCGGGAGCTGCAGACCGCGGCCTGAGCGGTCAGCCGCGGCGGAGCAGGCCCGGGGACGGGCACCAGTCGATCGGGGTCTCCACCCCCATGTGCCAGCAGTAGGCGACCTGCCCGCGCTGCTCGCGGGTGGCGCCGACCAGCTCCTCCATGTGCGCCAGCCAGTCGAGCAGCCACTCGGCGAAGGTCGCCTCCCGGCCGTCCTCGGTGAGCAGCGGGTGGATCTCGTCGCAGGCGGGGCGGTTGTCCATCCACACCGTCCCGCGCCACGGGCCGGTGAGGGCCAGGCCCACGGCCGTCCCGCAGCCGCGGTCGGCGATGAACGCCAGGCCCGCGACCCGGTCCCGCTCCCGGGCCGTCCACCCGCCCGGCGGGGGCGCGGCGCCGGGGTCGGGTTCGTTCGAGGCGCCGGGGAACGGCTGGGTCAGGTCTCCCCGCTGGTTGTCCCCCCAGCCCCAGCCGTGCCCGGTGCGGCGCAGCTCGTCGAGGAACCAGCCGCCCGCGCTGACCTGCCGCAGGTAGCAGCGGTAGTCGGACGGGAAGGACGCGCCGAGTTCGGCCTCCGCCTCGGCGACCTGCTGTTCGCTCAACGGCGGTGCGGTGGCGCCCTGTTCGGGGTCGCGTTCGAGCAGGGCGAGCAGGCGGGTGCGGACGGCGGGCCAGTCGACGGCGGTCATGGCGCCGACCGTACCCGCCCGCCCGCACCCGCGGGGAGGTCAGCGGGCGATCGGCATCAGCAGGGAGAAGGTGTCGGCCCGGGACGGGAAGCGGATGGCCAGCGGGGCGATCGGGCCGCCGAGTTCCAGGACGAGCTGTTCGGCGGTGCCCGCGGCCTGCAGCAGGAAGTCGCGGTTGACGTGGACCAGCAGGTCGGTGGGGGAGGAGGCGTCGGGGAGGGCGTCGGCGGCGGTGGCGGTCAGGGTGGTGGAGCCGTCGTCCTCGGGCAGCGCGCGCAGGTCGGCGGCGGTCAGGGTGACCCGGTGGGTGGGCTCCAGGCGCAGCAGGCGGCGGTAGTCCGGGAAGTCGGCCTCGGCGCGCTCGCCGGAGAGCGAGCGGCCGGCCGCGCGGATGGTGAACAGGCCGCCGTCGAGGGTCAGTTCGGCCTCCTCGGCGTCGGCGAGCAGGGCCCGGGCGGCGTCCGCGAGGGCGGTGGGCAGCAGGGCCGAGGCGGGCGGGCCGGACAGCGCGGCCGGGCAGTCGGCGACCGCCAGGCGGTAGCGGTCGGTGGCCACCAGGTGCAGCACGCCGTCCTCGGCGTCCAGGAAGATCCCGGCGACGGCGGGCAGCGCGGCGTCGGCCGGGGCGGCGAAGCGCACCGCGTCCAGGGCGGCGGCGAGCGCGGGGGCGGGAACGGTCAGGCGGGTCTGCGGCACGGGGAACTCCCGGGAGTCGAGCAGGCAACGGACGGCGGAGAGCTCCCGGCGGGCATCGGTCAACCCGTCCTCCAGGCGGCGCAGGTGCGCGTCCAGCTCGGCCCGGGCATCGGCCGGCGAACCGGTCAGCACCCGGGTGATCCCGGCCAGCGGCAGCCCGACCCGGCGCAGCCGGGCCAGCAGCCGGGCGTCCGGCAGCTGCTCCTCCGCGTACCAGCGGTACCCGGTGTGCGGGTCCACGGCGGCCGGGACGAAGACGCCCGCGCTGTCGTAGAACCGCAGGGTGCCGGGGTTCAGGCCGCTGGCCCGGGCCATCTCGCCGATGCTGCGCATGGTGCTCTCCACAGGGGTTGACCCTGGCCCCTCGACCTGGTCGAGGGTCAACCGTAACCGCGCGCGGGGCAGGGGGGAGAATGCTCCGAGCACCCCGGCCGGCACCCGCGGACGTACGCGGCCGCAGGCTAGGATGCGGACATTGCGGACAAGTCGTCAACTGCGGTCGAACGGGGAGGGTATGGCGCTGGCGGTGATGGAGCGGCGGCAGGAGGAGACGGTGCCCGCCGCACCGGCGAAGGACAGGTACCGGTGGTGGGGCCCGCTGGCGGTGGCCGTGTTCGCCGGGGTGCTGCGGCTGTGGAACCTGAAGTCCCCGCACGCCTTCGTCTTCGACGAGACGTACTACCCCAAGGACGCCTGGGCGCTGTGGCACAACGGCTACGAGTCGGTGTGGCCGGACAACGCCAACCAGCTGATCCTCGGCAACCCGCAGATCGTCCCGCTCAGCGGGACCGGCACCTTCATCGCCCACCCGCCGCTCGGCAAGTGGGTCATCGGCCTGGGCGAGTGGATCTGGGGCCTGAACCCGTTCGGCTGGCGGATCGCCGTCGCCCTGCTCGGCACCCTCAGCGTCCTGATGGTCGCCCGGATCGGCCGCCGGCTGTTCCGCTCCACCCTGCTCGGCTGCGTCGCCGGACTGCTGATGGCCGTCGACGGCCTGCAGTTCGTGCTCAGCCGGGTCGGCCTGCTCGACGGCGTCTCCGCGTTCTTCGTGCTCGCCGCGTTCGGCGCCCTGCTGATCGACCGCGACCGCACCCGCGACCTGCTGCGCGCCGCCCGCGCCGAGGGCGGCCGGGCCGCCGACGAGGTCCGCCTCGGCCTGCGCCCCTGGCGGCTCGCCGCCGGACTGCTGCTCGGCGCCGCCTGCTCGGTCAAGTGGACCGGCGCGCCCGTCCTCGCCGTCCTCACCCTCCTCGTCCTGCTCTGGGACCAGGCCGGCCGCCGCGCCGCCGGCGCCCACCGCGCCTGGCGCTCCATGCTCCGCCGCGACCTGTGGCCCGCCGCGCTCTCCCTGCCGGTCGCCGGCCTCGCGGTCTACCTGCTCTCCTGGACCGGCTGGTTCGCCACCGACGGCGGCTACGACCGGCACTGGGCGGACGGACAGCCCGGCAGCTGGGTGCCCGGCCCGCTGCGCAGCCTGTGGCACTACCACACGCAGATCTGGGAGTTCAACACCCACCTGACCTCCCCGCACACCTACCAGTCCAACCCGTGGAGCTGGCTGGTCCAGGGCCGCCCCGTCTCCATGTACTGGGTGCAGCTGCCGACCGGCCAGGGCGGCTGCACCGCCCCCGACGGCTGCGCGAGCCAGATCCTCGCGCTCGGCACCCCGTTCCTGTGGTGGACGGCCTGCTTCGCGCTGGCGTACGCGCTCTACCGCTGGTTCTTCCGGCGGGACTGGCGCTCCGGCGCGCTCCTCGCCGCCGTCGCCGCCGTCTACCTGCCCTGGTTCCAGTACCAGCAGCGCACCGTCTTCTCCTTCTACATGGTGGTGCTGGTGCCCTTCCTCTGCCTGGCCGTCGCGCAGATGCTCGGCGCGATGCTCGGCCCGGCCGGCAGCCCGCCGAACCGCCGCCGCTGGGGCGCGGCCGGGGCCGGACTGATCGTGGCCGCCATCGTCGGCTGCTTCGCCTTCTTCTACCCGCTGTACACGGGGCAGATCATCCCGATGTCCGAGTGGCACACCCGGATGTGGTTCGAGAGCTGGATCTGACGCCGACGTGACCCCTCCCGCGCACCACCCGCTCGCCGCCGCGGGCGGCGGCCAGCTCCTGCCGGTCACGCCCGCGCTCGGCGCGGCCTGTGCGGTGCTGCTCGCGGTGGCCGCGCTGGTCGCCGGACGGGGCGGCCTCGGGCACGGCCGGGCGGTGCTCCGGGCCGGGCTGCGGGCGGCCGTCCAACTCGCGCTGGTCGCGCTGGTGATCGCCTGGGTGGTGCGCTCGCTGTGGACGTCCGCGCTGTTCGTGCTGCTGATGTTCACCGTCGCGGTGCGCACCGCGGGGAAGCGGATCGGCGAGGGGCGACGGCGGGCCGGGGGCGGGGCCGGGGGAGGGGCTGGGGCTGGGGCTGGGCGTCGGCGGGGCGGCGCGGAGGAGGGGGCGGCCGGGCGGTGGGAGTGGGTGTGGGCGGCGGTGCCGATCGCCGCCGGGGTGCTGCCCGTCCTGCTGCTGCTCGCCGCGACCGGGCTGCTGCCCGCCAAGGGCATCACCGTCATCCCGGTCGCCGGGATCCTGATCGGCGGAGCCCTCACCGCGACCTCGCTGGCCGGACGGCGGGCCCTGGACGAACTGCGGCTGCGGCACGGCGAGGTGGAGGCCGCCCTCGCGCTGGGCTTCGAGGAGCGCGACGCCCGGCTGGAGATCTGCCGCACCGCCGCCGCGACCTCCCTCGTCCCCGCCCTCGACCAGACCCGCACCGTCGGCCTGGTCACCCTGCCCGGTGCGTTCGTCGGCATGCTGCTCGGCGGGGCCACGCCCGTCCAGGCCGGGGCGGTGCAGCTGTTCGTGCTGGTCGCGCTGCTCGCCGTGGAGGCGGTCGCGGTGACGGCCGTGCTGGAACTGGTCGGCCGGGGACTGGTCGGGACGGCCTCCGGCATCCGGTAGGCTCGGCCCGTTGTTGAAGGGGAGTAGCCCTCCACCGGACCGTCGACATACTGGCCAGTCCCCCGCGGACGGCCCGGCGCCCGGGGCACCCGCGGGGTGTCGGCGAGACCTTCGGCCGCAGTGCTGTGACCATGAACCAGTGCTGCCGGGCCGAGGCGTCCCCTGCCGAGGGTGCTGCCCCGGGGCCGGCGGCCCCGAGACGGAGAAACCCCCGCAACCGATGAACAGTCTGACCATCGCCGCACTGACGTTCGGCATCATCTTCCTGGCCGAACTCCCCGACAAGACCGCCCTGGCCAGCCTGGTCCTGGGCACCAAGTACCGGGCGGGCTACGTCTTCGCGGGCATCGCCGCCGCGTTCGCCCTCCAGGTCGCCCTCGCCCTAGTCGCCGGCAGCCTGCTCGCCCTGCTGCCGCACCGCTGGGTCGAAGCCATCACCGGCCTGCTCTTCCTGGGCGGCGCCGCCATGCTGCTCTGGCACAAGGAGGACGAGGACGACGGCGCCGAGGGCAAGGAACCCGCGAACGACTCCTTCTGGAAGGTCGCCGGCACCAGCTTCGTCATCGTCGCGGTCGCCGAGTTCGGCGACCTCACCCAGATCATGACCGCCAACCTCGCCGCCAAGTACAACGATCCGCTGGCCGTCGGCCTCGGCGCGTGGCTGGCGCTGTGCGCGGTCGGCGGCGTGGCCATCGTCGGCGGGCAGAAGCTGCTCCAGCACGTGCCGATGAAGGTCATCGTGCGGGTCGCCGCGCTGGCGATGATCGTGCTGGCCGGGTGGAGCCTGTTCAAGGCGATCGTCGGCTGACGGGGCGTCGGCTGACGGGGCGTCGGCTGGTGGGGTGTCGGCTGGTGGGGCCTGCTGTGGTGGGGTGCCGGACGGTGGGGCCTGCTGTGGTGGGGCTTGCCGTGGCGGGGCGGCTCAGCAGTCGGGGTGCTGGGCCGCGTCCTGCAGGGCCGAGCGGGTCTGTGGGTCGTAGACGCCCAGGTCGACGCCCTTGAGCGCGCGGTTCCTGCGCTGGAAGCTCGCCAGCACGCTCTGCGTCCAGTAGCCGAAGCCGGGCTGGTTGCTGCTGGTCCGGTCGGAGTCCAGCGGGCCGATCCGGTCGCAGTTGACCGCCATCAGCAACTGCTGCATCTGCGCCACGTCCGGGCCGGTGTCGTTCAGCCGCAGGGTCGCCCCGGGCGTGGTCGGCGGCGTCGTGGTGCGGCTCGCGGACGGGCTGCCGGGCGGGCTCGGGGCCTCGGTGGTGGGGGGCGCCACCGCCTTGGTGGTCACCGACTGGGTCGGCCGGGCCGTGGTGCGGGTCGGCGACGGGCTCTCGGCGGCGGGCGCGGAGGACTCGGCGGCCGGGGCGGTGTCGGTGGGGCTCGGCGACACCTCGGCCGGGGAGGACACCGCCGGGCCGGTCGGCGCGGGCAGCGCCTTGTCGACGGTCGTCGAGGACGAGGACAGCAGCATCGCCAGGGTGGCGCCCAGCGCGGTCACCCCGACCGCGCCGCCCGCGATCACCAGTCGGCGGCGGTCGGCGGTCTGCCGGCGCTGCTCGCGGCGGTCGGCCCGGCTGACCGGGCCCTCCGCGCCGTCCTCGCGGAAGGTGAACATGCCCAGGTCGGCGCGGGCCCCGGCCGCCCACGGCCCGTCCCCGGGCCCGTCGGGGCCGCCCCGGGCGTCGTCGGCCTCGCCGTCGCCCTGGAGGTCGAGCGGGATCAGCTGGGTCGCCCCGTCCTGCTCGGCGCCCACCGGCGGGTAGGCGGCCGCGAGCGGGGAGGGGTGCTGCCGCGACCCCGCGACCGGGCCCAGGGTCAGCGGCATGGTCTGCTCGGCCACCGGCACCTGGGCCGCGCCCTGCCCCGGCGGCGGGATCGGGATGAAGCGCCCGGGCGCGCCGCTGTGCGGTGCCTGTTGCGGCTGCTGCGGTTGCCGCTGGGGCGGGACGGGCGGCAGCAACTGGGTTGCGGTGGCGTCCGGTTGGGGCTGCGACTGCTGCGGGGGGACGGGCGGCAGCAACTGGGTTGCGGCGGCGTCCGGTTGAGGTTGCGGCTGCGGCGGGGCGGGTGCGGCGGTGGGCTGCGGCGGGCCGAACGGGCTGGCGGCCTGCGGGACGTGCGGGGGCCGGCCCGGGGGCGGCGGCGGGCCGGCGGACGGCGGCGGGCCGGTGATCGGCTGCACCGCGGGCGGCTGCGCGGCGCTGGTCGGCACCGCGACCGGCGGGCCGGACCTCGGCGGGGCCGCCACCGGGGGGACGGCGGCGATCGGCTGCACGGCGGCCGGCTGCACCGGGGGCTGGGCGCCCCGGGCGGCGAACGGGTCCCGGGCCGGGTCGCCGGGTTCCACCACGGACGCTCCGGCCACGTACGGCCGGACCAGCGGCGGGCCCTCCAGGTGCGGGAGGACAGCGGTCTCCTCGACCGGCGAGACCGCCTGGCACGCGCAGCCGCCGGCCGCGCGCGCGGTGCCGCAGCGGGGGCAGCGCTCTGCCGGCATGGGCCGGTCCTCCTCGGGTCGGAATCGAACGGGGTGATTATGCAGGAGCAATCCCCGGGGCAACAGGGACGCCCGGGCCCCGAGGTGTTCACCGACCGCTTTGCTCCGTTTTCGACCGATCGCCGGGAGCCCTCGGCACCGGCTGCGCGCCCGGGCCGGCCCCTCGGGCCGTGGCCCCGGCTCGGTGGGTACGGTCGGCTCCTTACGTTCCGACCCCGGCCCCGGCCCGGTGGGCACGGTCGGCCCCTTGCGCTCCGGCTCCGGCTCCGGCCCCGGCCCGGGCGCGGAACTGCTGCGGGCTGATCCCCCGCACCCGCTTGAACGCGGCGCTGAGCGCGAACCCGCTGCCGTAGCCGACCCGGCGGGCCACCGCGGCCAGGGTGGCGTCCGGCTCGGCCAGCAGGTCGGCGGCCCGGGCCAGCCGCCAGCCCGTCAGGTACGCCATCGGGGGCTCGCCGACCAGGTCGGTGAAGCGCTTGGCCAGCGCCGCCCGGGACGCCCCGCACTCCGCCGCCAGGTCGTGCACCGTCCAGGCCCGGGCCGGGTCGGCGTGCAGCAGGCCGAGCGCGGGCCCCACCAGCGGGTCGGAGTGGGCCCGGTACCAGGCCGGGGCCCGGCCGTCGCGGGCGAACCAGCAGCGCAGCGCGGAGATCAGCAGCAGGTCCAACAGCCGGTCCAGCACGGCCTCCTGGCCCGGCTCGTCCCGTCCGATCTCGGCCTCCAGCAGGGCGATCAGCGGCGATTCCCACTCCGCGGCGTCCAGCCGCAGCATCGGCGGCAGTGCCCGCAGCAGCCGTCCGCTGACCTCGCCGTGCAGCTGGTACGTACCGCTGATCAGCACCGTCGCGGCGTCCCGGCCGCTGCCCCAGGTCCGGACGCCCTGGTCGAGCTCCTCGCACATCCGCTCGCCGTCGACGGTCGCCGACACCTGCCCCGGGTGGATCACCACCTGCGGCGGGGTCTGCGGCCGGTCCGCGACGGTGTACGGGTCCGGGCCGCGGACGATCACCAGGTCGCCGGGGCGCAGCGGCACCGGCTCCGCGCCGTCCGGGACGACCCAGCCCTCGCCGCGCACCGTGGTCAGCACCGTCAGCGGCGCCCGGTCCTCGATCCGCAGCGACCACGGCGGGTCGAACACCGACCGCAACAGGAACGCCCCGCTCGCCCGGGGCCCGGCCAGCAGCGCCGTCAGCGGATCCATGCCCGACAGGGTAGACCGGCGGCCTGGACGCTCGCGCATGCCGACGAGCTTCCGGGCCATGGATCCCGGTCCGCCGTGCCGGTTGACTGGCAGGCATGACGACACGAACGGGGGTTCCCGGCATGGCAGTTCTCCGCACGGCGACGCTGGTCGGCGCGGTCCTGCTGGCCGGGCTCAGCGCAGGGCTGTTCTACTCCTACGCCTGCTCGGTGATGCCGGGCCTGGCCCAGGTCGGCGACCGGGCCTTCGTCGACACCATGCAGCGCATCAACACGGCCATCCTGAACGGCTGGTTCATGCTCGGCTTCCTCGGCGCCCTGGTCCTGATCGTGGCCGCGGGCCTGCTCCAGTGGCGCGGCGGCAACCGCACCGTCCTGCTCTGGATCGTGGCGGCCGCGGTCCTGTACGTGGCGATGCTGGCCGTCACCGGCGCCGTCAACGTCCCGCTCAACGACAAGCTCGCCGCCGCCGGATCCCCCGACAGCCTCACCGACCCGGCCGCCGTCCGCGCTGCCTTCGAGGACACCTGGGTCCGCTGGAACCTGGTCCGCGCCCTCGCCGCCACCGCCGCCTTCGGCTGCCTCACCTGGGCGCTGGCCCTCTCCGGACGCCACTCCTGAGCCCGACCGGCCCGTCCCGCCGGCCTCAACCCGCCTGCGGGACGGGCCGGTCGGGCGCGTCCAGCCAGACGGTGCAGCGCTCCGGGCCGACGGTCAGCCCGAACCGCTCGACACCCGGCCGGCCGTTGGCGTCCCACCAGCGCCAGGCCCGCTCCGCCTCGTCCCAGAGCCGGCGCGGGCCGGACTGCACCACCGCGAACTCCGTCCGCCCCGGCTCCCAGTCGGCCGTCGCCCACGAGGTGACGGCCGTGTCGTGCAGCCAGAGCGTGTAGGAGCCGTCCGGGTAGCGCTCCACCAGCGGGAACACGCCCGGCAGTTGGACCCCCAACGCGAACATGGCTACCCAGCCGCCGAGTTCCTCCGGGGAGAGCGAGGTGGTGGAGGCCGCGCCGTCGGCGGGCCAGGGCGCGGAGAGGTAACCGCGACTGCCCGGACGGACGGAGCGCTGGCCGCGCAGGCGCATGAACGCCGAGGAGCGGACGAACGTGCCGCTCGCCGCACCGTCCTGGCGGACCGTCAGTTTCACCACCGCCTCGCCACCGTACTCCGGGCCCCACGGGGCGACGACGAGACCGCCCGCCCGGCCACACCGTGTCCGGCACGAACAGGTGCCGGGGGACGGCGTGGTACGCCGCCAGCCAGTCCGACGCCAGGGCGCCGCTGTCGTCCTGCTGGCCACCGCCGCTGCCGTCACCACCGCCGCCGCCGCCGCCGTGCTTGCCGTCGAACGTGGGCATGGCGTCTCCCGTCGTCTCGTGCTGCCATGGTGGGCCGCGGGGTGGTGCGGCGGGCGCGTGATTCTTGGAGTTTCCCGGGCCGGAAACGGGTTTTCGCGGGATCGCTCAGGGACGGTCGAGCGCGCGGCGGCAACGCGCGATCACCTGCTGCGCGGCCGGGCCGTGGACGGCGGCGCGGTGCAGCGACTCCCACACGAGGACGTGGAAGCGCTTTCCGGGCCGGTACAGGAGTTCCTGACGGCGGATCCGGGCGCGCACGGCGTCCTCGACGTCGCGCGGCGAGCGGTGCAGGCCGACGTAGGCCTCGAAGATGTGCCGGGCGTAGTCGGCGGTCTGGAGCAGGCCGGGGACCAGCGCGCCCTCCCAGACCCGGGTGACGGACGTCCGCTCGCACTCGACGGTGAGCCGGTCCTGGACCGGCCGGTGCCCGGCGGCCAACTGCCGCCGCCAGGAACGCGACTGGGTCTCGAACGCGCGCAGCCTGGCCGACAGTTCGGATGCGACCTCAGGCCGCTCGACGGCTTCTGCCCAGGCCCGGAGGTCGTCGTGGGTGGCGGTCTGCCGGCCGGTCTCCAGCTTGCTGACCTTCGACTGCGTCCAGCCGAGCGCCCCGGCCAGTTGGCGGCCCGTGAGACCGCCCTCGGTCCGCAGCTCGCGCAGCCGCAGGCCGAGGGCGATTCGGGCCTGTTGGAAATCGGTGCTCACCCGTCGGACGGTACCCCGGCGCCGAACTCCCGGTGCGGCACGGCGAAGTGCCAGGCGGCATCGCGTTCCTGGCAGGCGCGGGCCACCCGGACCGGGTCGGTGATCAGCTCGATGCCGGTCAGGGTGTCGTCGGTGTCGAAGTGCAGCAGGGTGATCACCCGGGAGTCGAACAGCCAGGCGTCCTCCGCGGGCAGGCCCAGCCGGTCGGCGTCCTCCCGCCACAGGTAGCGGACGTCCTCGCCGACCTTGCCGATCTCCGCGGCGTTCGCCAACAGGTAGCGCTGGCCCGTGGTGGGCGGACTGTCCATGACCCGGACCCGCTCGAACCGCTTGCCCCGGGCGGACTGTTCGCGGCGGTTGCGGGACCAGTCGTCGTCCGAGTCCCAGCCGAGGTCCTCTCCGGCGACGAACCGGCGGTAGGTCTCGGTCTGCGCGTCGGAACCGTACTGGCGGCGGGTCTCCAGCCGGAAAGCCGTGTGCTGGAAGGTGGTGAACATCGACTCGAACTCGTCGTAGCCGATCATCACGGGCTCGCGCTCCACGTCCTCGTACAGCGTCGGGCAGCCGCTGTGTCCCGAGTTGCTTCCGATGTACCGCAGTCGACGGCTCACGCCTGCTCCCCTCGTCGTGGGTGACCGGTCCGTCACAGGATGCCTGCGGACCGTCATGCCGGGGAGGCGGATTCGCCGATATTCGGCTGCCGGGGGCGTCGGGTGTGAGGTGGGGGAGGATGGGTGGCATGAGCGTCGTGAAGATCAATGTGCTGACGGTTCCCGCGGAGCAGCGGGAGGTGCTGGAGCAGCGGTTCGCCTCGCGGGCCGGGGCGGTGGAGGGGTCGGACGGGTTCGAGTGGTTCGAGCTGTTGCGGCCGGTGGAGGGGACGGACCAGTACCTGGTGTACACGCGGTGGCGGGACGAGGAGTCGTTCCGGGCGTGGATGGAGGGGCCGATGAAGGCGGCGCACCAGGGCGGGGGTGAGCGGCCGCGGCCGGCGGCGAGCGGGTCGGAGGTGTGGTCGTTCGAGGTCGTGCAGCAGGCGGGGCCGAAGGCGTAGCGAGGAGAGGGACGGGGCCGGTCTCTGGGGGAGGCCGGCCCCGGGTCCTCTCAGTGGAAGGCGGCGCGGCGGGTGGCCCGGCGCAGGGTGCGCAGCAGGGGGCCGCCGACGGTGAGGCAGAGGGTGGCGGTGAGGGCGGCGCGGGGGAGGTCCCAGCCGAGCGAGGTGGTGAGGCAGTAGAGGGCGAAGCGGGTGAGGTTGGCGGGGAGGGGGTCGCCGGGGACGAAGGAGATCGAGGTGCTCAGGCCGCCGAGGTAGGGCCAGCCCTGGAGGTTCATGACGGTGCCGTAGCCGACGGCGGAGACGGTGCCGTAGGCGGCGAGCAGCAGGAGTTCGGGGCGGCCGCGCAGGCGGTCGGCGCCCGGGAGGAGTCCGGCGCCGAGGCAGACCCAGCCCATGGTGAGCATCTGGAACGGCAGCCAGGGGCCGACGCCGCCGGTGAGCAGCGCGGAGGCGAACATGGTGAGCGCGCCCAGGACGAAGCCGAAGCCCGGGCCGAGCGCCCGGCCGGCCAGCACCATCAGGAAGAACATCGGTTCCAGCCCGGCGGTCCCCGCGCCGAGCGGGCGCAGCGCGGCGCCGGCCGCGGCGAGGACGCCCAGCATGGCGACGGCCTTGGCGTCCAGGCCGGGGGCGCCGGTGGCGTCGCGGTTCTCGGAGAGCTGGGCGACCAGGACGGCCAGCAGCAGCGGCAGCAGCAGCGCGAACAGCCAGGGCGCGTCGGCGGAGTGGCCGACCAGGTCGGACTTGCGGGAGGCGAGCAGCGGCCAGCCGAAGGCGGCGACGCCGACCGCGGAGACGAGGGAGAGGAAGAGCACCGAGCGCGGCCCGAGCGGGACGGGCCGGGAGAGGGCGACGGGAGGAGGGGGCTTCATCGCGGCGGCTCCGCGGAGGCGGTGCTGGTGGCGGGGCCGGCGGCCGGGGCCGGGGGCGGGGAGCGCCGGGGGAGGGCGGCGGCGACGTCGGGGACGGTGAGGTACGGGGGGAGGATCTTGGCGGTCTGCGGGGCGAAGGTGGGGGAGGCGAGGACGACGTCGGGGGTGGGGCCGTCGGCGACGATCTCGCCCTCGGCGAGGACGGCGGTGCGGTGGGCGAGTTCGGCGGCGAGTTCGACGTCGTGGGTGGCGAGCAGGATGGCGTGGCCCCGGTCGGCGAGGTCGCGCAGGACGGTGACCAGGCGGGCCTTGGCGGCGTAGTCGAGGCCGCGGGTGGGTTCGTCGAGCAGGACGAGCGGGGGGCGGGCGGTGAGGACGACGGCGAGGGCGAGGGTGAGGCGCTGGCCCTCGGAGAGGTCGCGGGGGTGGTGGTCGTCGGCGATGCCGGGGAGCAGGGTGGCGAGCAGGGCGCGGCAGGTGCCGGGGGCGGCGCCGGCGTCCTGGTCGGCGGCGGTGCACTCGGCGGCGACGGTCTCGGCGTACAGCAGGTCGCGCGGGTCCTGCGGGACGAGTCCGACGGAGCGGATCAGGTCCTTGGGGCGGGTCCGGTGCGGGGTGCGGCCGTCGACCCGGACGGTGCCGGAGTCGGGGGTGTGCAGGCCGACCAGGGTGCCGAGCAGGGTGGACTTGCCGGCGCCGTTGCGTCCCATCAGGGCGGTGATCTGCCCGGGGGCGAGGGCGAGTTCGACGCCGCGCAGGGCCGGGACGGGCCCGCGGGAGACCACCAGACGGGTCGCGGTGGCGACGGGCTCGACCGGAGGCTGCGTCAACTGCCGCTCGGGCGGCGGGAGTTGCGCGCGCAGCGGGGCCGCGCGGCGGCGGGCGTCGCGGACGGTGAGCGGCAGCGGCGTCCAGCCCGCCAGCAGTCCGAGTTCGACCACCGGGGGCCGGACGGGGGAGCGGGCCATCAGCGCGGCCGGGTCGCCGAGCACCGGCGGCTCGCCGGGGCCGGGCAGCAGCAGCACCTGGTCGGCGTACTGGACGACCCGCTCCAGCCGGTGCTCGGAGAGCAGCACGGTGGTGCCCAGGTCGTGCACCAGGCGCTGCAGGACGGCCAGCACCTCCTCGGCGGCGCCCGGGTCGAGCGCGGAGGTCGGCTCGTCCAGCACCAGCACCTGCGGGTGGACGGTCAGCACCGAGCCGATCGCCACCCGCTGGCGCTGCCCGCCGGAGAGCGAGGACAGTGCGCGGCCGCGCAGTTCGGCCAGGCCCAGCAGGTCGAGCGTCTCCTCGACCCGGCGGCGCATCACGGCCGGGGCCAGGCCCATCGACTCCATGCCGTAGGCGAGTTCCTCCTCGACGGTGTCGGTGACGAAGTGCGCCGCCGGGTCCTGCCCGACGGTGCCGACCACGTCGGCGAGGTCGCGCGGGCGGTGCGTGCGGGTGTCCCGCCCGGCGACCGTGACCCGGCCGGTCAGGGTGCCGCCGGTGAAGTGCGGCACCAGCCCGGAGACGGTGCCCAGCAGGGTCGACTTGCCGGACCCGGACGGCCCGACCAGCAGGCACAACTCGCCCTCCGGGACGGTCAGTTCGACCCCGCTCAGGGCCGGTGCGGACGCGTCGGCGTACTGCACGCCGACCTGCTCGAAAGTGATCACCGGGTGCTCCGGGACGGCTCGGGGACGACGACGGGACGGAAGCGGGCGCGGGCGGGACGGACGGGGGTGCCGGTGCCGGTGCCGGTGCGGGTGCGGGCGCGGGCGGTCACCGGGTGCTCCGGGGCGGCTCGGGGGTGACGAAGGCGGGCAGCAGGCCGACCAGCGCGGCCAGCGCGGGCAGCAGCGGCAGGGCGGGCGCGGTCGGCGGGACGACGCTCGGCGCCAGGGCCAGCGGCCAGCGGCCCGCGTACCAGACCAGGGCGGCCGCGACCAGCGCCCCCGAGGCGGCCGTCAGCCACTCCGGGAGCGCCCACGGGTCGGGCCGGTAGCGGGTCCGGACGGAGCGCCGGCCGCCCAGCGCGAGGCCGGTGCCCGCCGCGGCCGCGCCCGCCAGCAGCACCGGCAGCGCCCACGGGTGACGGCCCGCGGCGAGCAGCCCGTACGTCGCCGCGCACACCGCCAGCAGCCCCGCCAGGGTCGCCGCCCCGGCGGCGCGCACCACCTGGCGCGGCACCTCGGCGGTCCGGCCGAAACCACGGGTGTCCATCGCCGCCGCCAGCGCCACCGAACGCTCCAACGCGCCCTCCAGCACCGGCAGTCCGACCGACAGCACCGCCCGCACGCCCCGGTCGGAGCGCCCGCGCAGCCGGCGCGCCGCGCGCAGCCGCCGGACGTCCGCGACCAGGTTCGGCGCGAAGGTCATCGCCACCACCGCCGCCACGCCCGCCTCGTACAGCGCACCCGGCAGCGAACGCAGCAGCCGGGACGGCGAGGCCAGCGCGTTCGCCGCACCCACGCAGGCCAGCAGGACCGCCAGCCGCAGCCCCTCGTACAGCGCGAACAGCACCCCCTCCAGCGTCACCGCACCACCCAGCCGGACGCCCTGCGCCCAGGCGGGCAGCGGGAGTTGGGGCAGCGTGAACAGGACGTGGGTGCCGCCGACCGGGGAGCCCAGCAGCACCGCGAACACCATCCGGGCGGCCAGCACCAGCAGGCCCAGCCGCAGGAACGCCGCGTACGAGCGCGACCAGGGCGCGTCGCTGCGGCGGGCCGCGACCACGTAGCCCGCCACCGCCAGGATCAGCAGCAGGAGCAGCGGGTTGGTGGTCCGGCTGGCCGCCGCGGCCAGGCCCAGCGACCACAGCCACCACGCGCCCGGGTGCAACTGCCGCGGCAGCGCCCGGCTGTGCGCGGCGACCGGGCGGCCGCCGCCCGCGACGGGGTCGGCGGCCGCCCGGTGCAGACGGTGGACGGACATGCTCAGCGGGTGCGGCGGCGACGGGCCTGCCAGACCGCGCCCGCGCCCAGCAGAACCACCGCACCGGCCCCGGCGAGCAGGCCGAGGGACGGGCCGCCGTCCGAACCGCCGTCCGAACCACCCTCCTTGGCACCGGAGTTCGAGCCCGCCGCGACCTGGTCGCCGCAGCCCGCGTGCGGGTAGCCAGCGATCGCGCACAGCAGCGCGCCGGAGTCGTAGCGCAGCGGCGCGGCGACCGCGGCCAGCACCTCGGCGGAGTTCGCGGCCGTCGGCACCGAGGCGCACGAGGTGCGGGCTGCGGGCGGCTGCTCGCCGCCGGGGGCGTCCTGCGCGGTACCGAAGTCCAGCACCACGGCGACCCGCTTGTGGCCGCCGCTGGGGGCGGTGCCCTGGCAGATCGCTGCGAAGTCGGCGGCCGGGCCGGGCCGGGGCGCGTCCTGCCCGCCGTCCGGGCTCAGCACGAACCGCCAGCCGTCCACCGCCCCGTCCGCCGGCACGTTCCCGGCCGGCCCGACCTGCTGGTACGCCCAGCCGTCGGCGCCGCCCTTCCAGAACGACCAGTAGCGGTAGTCGGCGGCGGAGGAGGCTCCGGCGGCGGGGCCCAGGAGCGTTGCGCACGCGGCGAGGAGGGCGAGGAGGAGAACGGCGAGGCGGGTGAGGAGGAGGGCGGTGGGGCGGGCGTACGGGGTGTGGAGGGCGGCAGCCGCTCCGGTGCGGGTGGCCCGGCCGCCGGTCATCGGTCCTGCTCCGGGCGGTCGTCCGCGTCGGTGTCGGGGGTGCCGGTGCCGGCCTCGGCGCCGGTCTCGGGGGCGGGCGCGGCGTTCTTGTGGCGGCGGTTGAGGCTGAGCAGCAGGCCGGCGCCGACGCCGACCAGGAGGCCGACGCCGATCAGCCAGCCGGCCGAGAAGCCGCTGTTCTCGTCGGGTTCGGTGATCGCGGAGCCGGGGGCGCGGGTGGCCTGCGGGTCGCCGCCGGCGGGGCCGGTCTTCGGCTTGGGGCCGGAGTCGGCGAGCAGCTGGACCAGGTTGGCGCCGCCGAAGTTGTACGGGTCGAGCTTGGCGGCGCGGGCGGTCAGCACCAGGGTGGCGGTGGCGGCCGGGTCGGTGCCGTTCTTGCCCTGGGCGGCCCACGGGTAGGCGTTGCCGGCCAGCCAGTCGGCGGCTTCGGCGGCCTCGGCGGGGTGGCCGGCGGCGACCAGGCCGAGGACCGTCCAGGCGGTGGAGTTGTAGTCGGGGGTGGCGGTGTCCGAGCCGGGGGTCTTGGCGAGCAGGCGCTGGCCGTCGGCGGCGAGGCGGCCGGTCAGCCAGGCGGCGTCGGCCTCGGCGGAGTCGGCGTGCGCGAGCGGCCCGGGGGTCTGGGCGCCGTCGCAGGCCGGGGCCTTGGGCGGGCCGTCCTTGCGGTCGGTGGCGGTGACCGGGAGGTGGCCGCCGGCGGCGGCGAGCAGGGACTGCGCGGAGGCGATGGTGTCGGCGGCGGCCGGGACGCCCGCGGCAGGCTGGTAGCGGAAGGCGCCGCGCTGGTCGGCGGGGGCCGAGCAGTCGAGCTGGAAGGTGGCCAGGCCGTCCCAGCCGGTGTGGCCGCCGACGGCGACGCCGGCCGGGTCGAGGCCGACCGCGAGCAGGCCGTTCAGCACCACGGCGGTGGAGTTGGCGTCGCCGGGCGAGCCCGGGTTGTACGCCCAGCTGCCGTCCGGGTTCTGGTGCGCGCGCAGCCAGTCGGTGGCGCGGGTGACGGGCTGCTGGTGGCCGCCGAGCGCGGTGAGGGCCTGGACGGCCAGCGAGGTGGCGTTGGTGTCCTCGGTGGCGGGGGTGCACGGGGTGCCGGCGGCCCGGTAGGACGGCCAGCCGCCGTCCTCGCACTGCTGGTCGAGCAGCCACTGCACGGCGGCGTCGGCGGGTTCGACCTTCTCCTGCTGGAGGGCTATCAGCGCCAGCGACTGCCGCCACACCCCGTCGTACTGCGGGTCGCCCTTGCCGTACAGCCCGGCGGGCACGCCCGAGGAGGTGGACGGCGAGCCGGAGGGGGTGCCGGAGCCGGACGCCGCAGTACCGGAAGGGGCGGCGGAGGAGGCCGCGGGCGTGGCGGTGTCGGCGAGCGCGGGTGCGGCGGCGGTACCGGCGAGCAGGGCGCCGGTCAGCGCGGCGGCGCCCAGGCGGGCAGCGGTCAGCATGTGGGGGAAGCCTTTCGGTGAGCGGTCGCAGCGGGCCGGGACCTGCCCCGGTTCCGCCCGTAGACCCACGACGGAGGAGGGCCGCTCGCCTCCGGCCGGGCAGTCCGACTGCGCCGCGCCCCGGTGGCGGGGGCGGCTCACGGTTGCGGGTCAGTGCCGGAATCGCACCGGCTTCCCCCGGCCTCGGAGGCGGATGAAGTTGTCGGCGGCCGGCCGGTGGGGCCGGGCCGCGCCCCCAAGACTCTAGCCCTCGGCCGGGGCCGCACCGGCGGCAGGTGGTGGAACGGGTTGCAGTTCTGCCGGGGCGGGAGGGGCCGCGGGGGCGGGCCCGGCCAGGGTCAGCAGCCGGGCGGCGGTGTGCAGGTCGGCCCGGACCTCGGCCAGCGAGGCCCGGCCGGACAGCCACACCAGCAGGGTGGCGTGCCAGGTGTGGCCGACCACCCGCAGCGCCGCCTGCTGGTCGGCGGTGGGCGGGCCGGGCAGCCGGGCGGCGGCCAGCACGATCGCGCCGGTGGCCTGGGCGACCTCGTCCACCTCGCTGCCGACCGAGCGGTCCGCGAAGGACAGCGCCCGCACCATGGCCTCGGCCAGCCGGGGTTCGCGCTGCAGCGCGTGGAAGGCGGCGGTCAGCGCCTCGGCGACCCGGGAGGCCGGGTCCGGCCCGGTCGGCGGATGGCGGCGGACCTGCTCGCGCAGGCGTTCCAGCTGTTCGCGCATCACCGCGACCAACAGGTGCACCTTGGACGGGAAGTAGCGGTACAGGGTGCCGAGCGCGACCTGCGCGCCCTCGGCGACCTCGCGCATCTGCACCGCCTCGTAGCCGCCCCGGGCGGCCAGCGCGGTGGCGACGCGCAGGATGCCCCGGCGGCGCTCGGCCTGGCGCGGCGTCAGCGGCCCGTCGGCGGCGGTGGCGGTCACGGGCACTCCAGGGGCGGGGTCGCGGGGGCGGGATCGCGGCGTGGTGCGAATCACCCGCCGGGGCTCCTGACGACAAGCTACGGGCCGGTAATCTTCGAGGTCCCTCGTTGTTCACTTTCTCCAACGACGAGCCCGCACCGCTGTGAAACGTGATCTACTTTACCGGTCGGCGGCCTTCTCCGTCGCCGGTCCCGGTGAGTAGCGAGGAATGGGGACTGGGGATGACCGCTGTGTCGCACCCGCCGCTGCGGATCGCCCTGCTGTCCTACCGCGGCGACCCGTTCTGCGGCGGCCAGGGCGTGTACGTGCGCCACCTGTCGCGCGAACTGGCCCGGCTCGGCCACCACGTCGACGTGATCGGCGCCCAGCCGTACCCGGTGCTCGACGAGGTCGAGGGCCCCGGCAGCGTCCGGCTGGTCGAACTGCCCAGCCTCGACCTGTACCGCGCCGACGACCCGTTCCGCACCCCCGCGGCCGGCGAGTTCCGCGGCCCGGTGGACCTGCTGGAGTACGCGGTGATGCGCACCGGCGGCTTCCCCGAGCCGCTGACCTTCTCGCTGCGCGCCCGCGCCTTCCTGGCCCGGCACAAGGGCCGCTACGACGTCGTGCACGACAACCAGACCCTCGGCTACGGCCTGCTCGGCCTGGCCCGGCACGGCTTCCCGCTGGTCACCACCGTGCACCACCCGGTCACCGTGGACCGGCAGTTGGAGCTCGCCGCGGCCCGCACCCGGCTGGAGCGGCTCGGCAAGCGCCGCTGGTACGCCTTCACCCGGATGCAGCGCCGGGTCGCCGCCCGGCTGCCGCACGTCATCACCGTCTCGGAGAGCTCGAAGGCCGAGATCGCCGAGCAGCTCGGCGCCGCGCCCGGCGCCGTCTCGGTCGTCCCGATCGGCGCCGACACCCGGCTGTGGTCGCCGTCCGACGCGGTCGCCCGCGTCCCCGGCCGGATCGTCACCACCTCCAGCGCCGACGTCCCGCTCAAGGGCCTGGTGCACCTGGTCGAGGCGCTCGCCAAGGTCCGCACCGAACGCGACGCGCACCTGGTGGTGGTCGGCAAGCCGCAGAAGGAGGACGGGCCGGTCACCGAGGCGGTCCGCCGCTTCGGGCTGGAGGAGCACATCGAGTTCCGCACCGGCCTGAGCGACGCCGCGCTCGTCGACCTGTACCGCTCCGCCGAGGCCGCCTGCGTCCCCTCGCTGTACGAGGGCTTCTCGCTGCCCGCCGCCGAGGCCATGGCCACCGCCACCCCGCTGGTCGCCACCACCGGCGGCGCCATCCCCGAGGTGGCCGGACCGGACGGCGAGACCTGCCTCGCGGTGCCGCCCGGCGACGCGGGCGCGCTGGCCGCCGCGCTCGGCCGGCTGCTGGACGACCCCGCGCTGCGCGAACGGCTCGGCGCGGCCGGGCGCGAGCGGGTGCTGGCCCGGTTCACCTGGGCCCGGGCCGCCGAACTCACCGTCGAGCGCTACCGGGCCGCGATCGCCACCGGCGCCGGCGCCCCCGCCCGTTCCGGCCCCGGCTGGCGCTACGTCGGCTGACGGTCCGTCAACCCCCTGGTACCACCCCCTTCGTGAATGGGAGCCCCGCAGTGCTGACCGTCGACTTCTCCCGCTTCCCGCTCGCCCCCGGCGACCGGGTGCTCGACCTGGGCTGCGGCGGCGGCCGGCACGCGTTCGAGTGCTACCGGCGCGGCGCCAACGTGGTCGCCCTGGACCGGAACGCCGAGGAGATCGCCGAGGTCCGCAAGTGGTTCGCCGCCATGGAGGAGGCCGGCGAGGCCCCCGCCGGGGCCAGCGCCACCGCCATGGAGGGCGACGCGCTGAACCTGCCGTTCGACGACGACACCTTCGACAAGATCATCATCTCCGAGGTGATGGAGCACATCCCCGACGACAAGGGCGTCCTCGCCGAGATGGTCCGGGTCCTCAAGCCCGGCGGCCTGCTCGCCGTCACCGTGCCCCGCTACCTGCCCGAGAAGATCTGCTGGGCGCTGTCCGACGAGTACCACGAGGTCGAGGGCGGCCACATCCGGATCTACAAGGGCGACGAACTCGTCGGCAAGGTCCGCGAGGCCGGCCTCACCCCGTACGGCAGCCACCACGCGCACGCCCTGCACTCCCCGTACTGGTGGATCAAGTGCGCGGTCGGCGTGAACAACGACAAGGCGCTGCCGGTGCGCGCCTACCACCAGCTGCTGGTCTGGGACATCGTCGGCACCCCCGTCGTCTCCACCCTCACCAAGGCCGCCGAGAAGGCCCTCAACCCGCTGCTCGGCAAGTCCTTCGTGGTCTACGCCAGCAAGCCCCACCGGCCCGGGAGCAGCGCGTGACCGCCGCCGTCCCCGCCGCCCTGCTGCTGGACGGCGTGCTGGACGCCGCCCAGGCCGCCGACACCGTGCGCTCGATCCTCGCGCACCAGCAGCCCGACGGCGCGATCCCCTGGTTCCACGGCGGCCACCTCGACCCCTGGGACCACACCGAGGCCGCCATGGCCCTCGACACCGCCGGCGAGCACGCCGCCGCCGAAGCCGCCTACCAGTGGCTCACCGACCGGCAGAACCCCGACGGTTCCTGGTACGCCGCCTACGCCTACGGACAGCCCGGCACCGCCGACGGCACCGCCACCGACCTCGCCCGCGAGACCAACTTCTGCGCGTACGTCGCCGTCGGCGCCTGGCACCACCACCTGTCCACCGGCGACGACCGCTTCCTGGAACGGATCTGGCCCACCGTCAGCCGCGCCCTCGACCACACCGTCCGGCTCAGCCTCCCCGGCGGCGCCATCGCCTGGCGCCAGGACGAGGACGGCACCGCGGCCACCGAGGCGCTGCTCACCGGCTCCTGCTCGATCCTGCACGCCCTGCGCTGCGGACTCGCCGTCGCCGACCACCTCGACCGGCCGCAACCCGACTGGGAACTCGCCGCCGGCCTCCTCCAGCACGCCATCGCCCGCCACCCCGAGCGGTTCCTCGACAAGGACCGCTACTCCATGGACTGGTACTACCCCGTCCTCGGCACCGCCCTGCGCGGCGAGGACGCCGCCCGCCGGCTCGCCGCCGACTGGGACCGCTTCGTCGTCCCCGGCCTCGGCGTGCGCTGCGTCAGCGACCGCCCCTGGGTCACCGGCGGCGAGAGCGCCGAACTCGCCCTCGCCCTGTGGGCCGCCGGACAGTCCGACCGGGCCGTCGAGATCCTCCGCTGGATCCAGCACCTGCGGCACGAGGACGGCTCCTACTGGACCGGCTACGTCTACGAGGACCGCGCCGTCTGGCCCGAGGAACGCACCACCTGGACCGCCGGCGCCCTGCTGCTCGCCGTCGCCGCCCTCGGCGGCGACCACGCCACCGTCAGCGTCTTCGGCGGCGAGCACCTGCCGCCGGGGCTGACGGTCAACGACTGCTGCTGAGCGTTCCGGCAGCGGGCCGGGGCGTACGAGACGGGGCACACGACACGGGGCGCGCAACGCGAAGGTCCGCTCGGGGAGGGGAGTTCCCTCGCCGGGCGGACCTTTCGTGCGGATGCCTTCCGCTGCGCGCAGTTCCCCGCGCCCCCGGAAGCACGCTGCGCGTGCCCCCGAGGCGGGCGGGTGTCAGCCGCGCTGGATGCCGTTGGTGTCGCTCAGGACGCCGTGGGTGCCGTCCGGGAGCTGGGCGACCAGGGCGGTGCCGCGCTGGTCGACGGCCAGGTACCAGGTGCCGGGGACGAGCTCGCCGACCGGCGGGGCGGCCGGGTTGTCCTTGTGGCCGAGCTGGCGGACCGCCGGGACGGCGAACCAGAACGGGGCGAACGGGGCGGCGGCCTGCGCCGGGACCTGGTCCTGGATCGCGGGCTGCACCGCGGTCGGCGCCGGGGCCGCCTGCGCGGCGGCCGGAGCCGGGGCGGCCTGCTGCTGCTGGACGGGCTGCGGGTAGCCGTAGCCGCCCTGCGCCTGCTGCTGCGGGGCCTGCTGGCCGAACGGGGCGGCCGCGCCCTGCTGCTCGGGCTGCTGCTGCTGGCCGGGGAACGGCTGCTGCTGCTGGCCGCCCGGGTACCCGTACGCGCCGGGCGCGCCCGGCTGCTGCTGGGCGCCGTACGGCGGGAACTGCTGCGGAGCACCGGCGCCCGGGCCGGCCGGACCGGCCAGCGGGGCCTGCAGCGCGGGCACCAGCGGACCGGCGATCACGGCGGCGGCCATCACCAGCAGCGAGACCAGGGCCAGCCAGGCGCCGACCCCGATGCCGAGGCTGATGGTGCTCACGCCCGTGTCGGTGTTGCCGCCCAGGGCCCACAGCGAGCCCCAGAGGGCGATCACGACGGCGGCGGTGCCCCACTGGTCCAGCCGCAGGCCGATGATCTCCTTGTTGCCCAGCGTCGCCTTCTGGAAGCGGAACAGCAGGATCAGCACGGCCCCGATGATGCCCAGCAGGAAGACCGACGGGAGCACCGGGAAGAAGCCCGACTCCCAGGCGTTGGCCGAGGCGCTGCTGCCGCGGCAGAACGAACCGCAGTCCAGGCTCCGGTAGGGCAGGAAGGACGAAATCAGGAGCAATACGGCCGCACCGGCGACGGCGGCGTCTCCCCTGGTGAGAGCGCGCAGATTCACTGACGTTCCCCTCATTGGTGTAGTCGTGGTCGGCGGGCGGTTGACCGGGCCCCCGTGGTACCGGGTCGGTACGACGGGGCAAAAGCCTAGAGCCAACGTGACGCCGCGTGCACGGCGCCCTCGGGATCCGCACCGAATCGGTACCGAAGGAGAGCGCCGGAGAGCAGGGTGCTGCAGGGGTGGGACAGTGGGCGGGCGCGGTGGCTCACCCGGTGAGATAGCTGGTCAGGGCGTCGGCGAGGGACTGCGCGGCGAGCTGGCGCCACTGCGGGTCGGACATCCGCCCGGCGTCGCCCGAGTTGCGCATGTTGCCGCACTCGATGAAGACCTTCGGTACCTTCGAGAGGTTGAGTCCGCCGAGGTCGGTGCGGGTGTCCAGGCCCTCCTTGCCGATGTAGCTCGCGTACGGCTCGCCGGTGCCCGCCTTGAAGGCGTCGCGCAGCAGCACGCCCAGCCGGTGCGACGGGTCGACGATCGGGGCGGTGTCGGCCGCGCCGTCGACCACCCGGCCCGGCACGATCACGTGGAAGCCGGAACCGGAGGACGGCGCGCCGTCCCCGTGCACCGACACCGCGGCGTCGGCCTTCGCGTCGTTGCCGATCCCGGCGCGCTCGTCGATGCACGGGCCCCACGGGCGGTCGCCGTCCTGGGTGAGCACCACCTTCGCGCCCCGGTCCTGGAGGATCTGCCGGGCCCGGTGCACCACGTCCAGGGTGAACTCGGCCTCCGGGTACCCGGCGTCGGTCTCGGTGCCGGTGGTGTCGCACTCCTTGCGGCTGTTGCCGATGTCCACCCTGCGGTTGATCTCGGTGGCGTGCTTCGCGTTGCCCGGGTTGTGCCCCGGGTCGAGCAGCACCGTCCGGCCGTCCAGCGGCCGCGGCGCGCCCTCCGCCGGGGCGGCCGGGGCCCCGGCGGCGGACGCGGGCGGGGCCGCCGCCGGGGACTGCGCGGGCGCCCCGGTGTCCGGCGCGGCCGGGGACCCGGCCGCCTGGTCGGCGTCCACCCGGTCGCCCTCCGCGTAGCGCGGCGCGTGCGTGGCGGAGGCGTGCCCGGAGACGTCCCGGGAACTGTTGGCCACCGCCTGCCACCCCAGCCAGCCGATCAGGCAGACCGGCAGCACCACCGCCGCCGCCTTCGCGGCCGGCCGCCAGCGCGCGGCCGGGCCGGCCGGGCCGCTGTCCGGGGCGTACGGCTCCCGGTGGTCGGGTTCGTCGTGGTGCGGGGCGGTACGGCCAGTCACGTGTTCCTCAGATCCTGTCCCCCGTACGGGGCGTCAGCCCGTACGCCTGGGCGATCGGTTTCCACTTCGCGGCGAAGTCCTGCTTGGCCTGGGTGGCCTTCGGGTTGAGGTCGTTGGCGCGGCCCAGGTCCGCGGTGCTCGGGACCTGGTTGTTGGTGCAGCCCTTGTCGGAGACGGTGCGCGCCCAGGCCGCGTAGGCCCGGTCGATGTCCGCCGAGGTCTGCCAGGCGGTCTTCAGCGCGGCCACCGCGGCGTCGCCGCCCGGCAGGCTGTCGGTCTTCAGCGCGGCCAGCTCGGCCAGCAGCGAGTCGCGCTGCGCGGCGCCCGCGTCGAACACCTTCGCGGCGCTGTCCACCTCCGCCTTCGCCGGGCAGCTGCGCACCTTCGCCACCGCGTTGCCGATCGGGGCCTTCGCGTTCTCGCCCTCGCTCAGCAGCGCGTCCAGCGCCTGCGCCTGGGCCTGCGCCTGCGGGCCCGCCGACGGCGAACCGGAGGCCGACGCCGACGGGGAGGCGGACCTGGACGGGGCCGCGGAGGCCGCGGGCGAACCGTCCTGGCTGCCGCCGCCCGACCCCACGCTGTTCGAACCCGGCTGCACGGCGGTCGGGTTGGCGTCCTTCGCCGCCGGGGCGTCGGTCGAACCGCTGTTCTGCACCGCCCACACCACGGCCCCGCCGATCACCAGCACCAGCACCGCGGCGGCACCGATCAGCAGCGGGGTGCGGCGGCGGCGCGGATCGTCCTGGTAGTCGAACTGCGGCTCCTGGTAGCCGCCGAACTGCGGCTGCGGCTGCGGTTGTGGCTGCCCGCCGAACGTCTGGTTCCCGCCGTACGAGGGCCCGCCGTAGGACGGGCCGCCGGCGGGCGGCGGCGGGGTGAACTGCTGCGGGGGACCGCCGAAGGGCTGCCCGCCGAAGCTCTGGTTCCCACCGAAGGAGGGACCGCCGGCCGGGGGCGGGGCGAAACCCTGCTGCGGCGGGAACTGCTGCTGCTGTTGCTGCGGCGGCGGACCGGGCGGGAACTGCTGCTGCTGGTACGGGGGTTGGGGCTGTCCGCCGAAGGTCTGCGGCGGCGGGGCGAACTGCTGCTGCGGCGCGGGCGCGGGAGCCTGCGGCTGGGCCTGCTGGGCCTGGGGGGCTTGCTGCTGCTGCGGCGGGGGTTCGGCCTGTGGCGGCTGCTGGGCGGCGGGCGGGGGGACGGGCGCGGCCGGGATCGGCGGCAGCGGGATCGCGGTGGTGGGCGGGCCCGCTGCGGCCGGGTCGTCCGCCACCGGGCGGCGGACCCAGCCGCCCGCACCGTTGTTCGCGGTCGGGTCCCAGACCGCCCTCGCGGTGCCGCCCTGTTCCGTCATGCCCTGTCCTCGCCCCCACTGAACCGGTCCCGCACCGGTGGCCGGTGCCGTGCTCCGAACGGGCCGCTCCCCGAACGGATCGTTCGTCGTCTGCCGCCGACACCGTACCGGCCGCCGGTGGGGCCGGTCACGGCGGATCGGCAACGCGTCGTGGTGGGGACGACGCCCCAGCAGCGGTGATCGTTCCCGTCCCGGGCCGGAAATCCGCCGCCGGGACGAGGTGGGGACAAGGCCGGGACGAGGTCGGGACGGAGCCGGGGCACGGCGGGGGACGGCCCCCGGCGGACGGTCAGCCGGTCGTCGCGGCCGGGCGGCGCAGCACCCGCAGCGAACCCGTCACCGACAGCTCCTCGAAGCCCTCCGCGAGCGCCCGCAGGTACACCCGGTAGGGGGCCTGGCCGCCGTCCGCCGGGTCGGGGAACACGTCGTGCACCACCAGCAGGCCGTCCGCGGCCAGGTGCGGCACCCAGCCCTCGTAGTCGCCGGTGGCGTGCTCGTCGGTGTGCCCGCCGTCCACGAACACCAGGGACAGCGGGCCCCGCCACACCGCCGCGACCTGCGGCGACCGGCCGACCAGCGCGATCACGTGCTGCTCCAGGCCGGCCGCGTGCAGGGTGCGGCGGAAGCGCGGCAGGGTGTCCATCAGGCCGACCTCCGGGTCGACCAGCGACGGGTCGTGGTACTCCCAGCCCGGCTGCTGCTCCTCCGACCCGCGGTGGTGGTCGACGGTCAGCGCGACCGTCCCGGCCCGGCGGGCGGCGTCCGCCAGCAGGATCGCCGAACGCCCGCAGTAGGTGCCGATCTCCAGCAGCGGCAGCCCGGTGCGTCCGGCCGCGTCGAGCGCCGCCGCGTACAGCGCCAGGCCCTCGTCCTCCGGCATGAAACCGGTGGCGGCCCGGAACGCGGCCAGCACCTGCGCGTCCGGAGCCTGCACGTCCGGCATCTGTACGTCCGAAGCCCGGGCGTCCGGCGCCTGGGCGGACGGGGCGGCGGGGGTGGGGTCGGTCATCGGGCGCTCCTGCCGGGCCGGGGGGTGACTGACTCAGGACCCTACTGGATGGTAGGAACCGGTCTCAGAGCAGCTCGGCGGCGATCCGCACCCGGCTCCCCGCGAGCTCCGCCTCGATCACCCCGGCCCGACCGGCGTCCAGCACCACCGGCGGCCGGTCCGCCGGGGGAGCGGCGTCCAGCATCCGCAGCCGCAGGTAGGTCGGCGGGTGCGAGGAGTCGCTCGCCGACACCTCCCGCTCGGACACCCGGACCCGGCGCTCCTCCTCGCTCGCCGGCACCGACCCGGCGGCCTCCGCCAGCGCCTCCCACAGACCGGGCGCCGACACCCCCGGCCGGGGCCGGGGCAGCGCCCGCTGCCGGACCAGCACCGTCTCCAGGGTCGGCGCGTGGAACACCGCCCGCAGCATGCCCTGGGCGTCCCGGGCGGAGGTCAGCCGGGCCGCCATCCGGTCGGCCCGGTACTCGGCGGCCTGCCCGTCCCGCAGGTGCAGGCGGTACATCAGCCCGGTGACCGCCCGCACCCCCAGGTTGACCACGCCCAGCACCAGGTTGGCGGCCGACGAGGCCACGGCCGTCAGCGGGTTGTTGTAGTCCTCGTTGTCGCGCGAGGGCCGGGTCAGCCGCTCCCACTCGGCCAGCGCGTTCACCGCGGCCCCCGTCCACAGGCCGCGCCGGCTGTCCCGGTTCACACCGTGCCCGAGCTCGTGCCCGAGCAACGCGACCCGCTGCTGCCGGCCGAGCACCGTCCACAGCGGCAGCCCGATCTCCAACTGCCGGTGGCGGCGCAGCCCGTAGGACCCGAACGAGGCGTTGAACTGCCGCGTCACCACGATCGAGTGCACCGGCTGCGCGCCCAGCTCCGCCGTCACCGCGTCGACCAGCCCGTACAGCTCCGGCGCGGCCTTGCGCGACAGCACCCCCTCGCGCTGCGGCCGCCCCAGCCGGGGGCGCAGCAGGAACGCCAGCACCAGCGCGAACGCACCCAGTGCCCGGGCCGGCCAGCTCGGCGCCGGCCACCCGGCGAGCAGCGCCGCACCCGCCAGCAGCACCGCCAGCGACACCAGGTGCACCGCCCCCGCGAGCAGGAACGCCGCCACCGCCGAGCCGTGCCGCAGCTTCGAACCGTCCGCCGCGACCAGCCGGAACACCTGCTCGGTGCGCTCCCGGACCGCCTGCCGCTCCCGCTCGGTGCGCCGCGCCGCCCGCTCGGCCCGCCGCCGGGCCCGGCCCGGCAGGCCCGCCGTCGACGGCTCCGGCGGCAGCAGGTTCCACTCGCAGGACGCGCACCAGAGCGGGAACCGCCCCGGCGGCGGCAGCGGCGCCCCGCAGTCGGGGCACCTCCCGGCGCCGGGGGAGACGGCTTCCTGCGCGGGGACGGCTTCCTGCGCGGGGACAGCGGCTTGCGCCCCGGCGGCCGGGGTGGGGGGTTCGGTGAGCGACACGGCGGCGGATCATGTCACACCCGGGACAGCGGGGGAAGCGGTTTCGGCCCGGTGTCCCGGGGCCCGTCCCCGACCTGCTCCTGACCTGCTCCTGATCTCCTCCGACCCGCCGCCGGGCCGCGGTCGCGCCCACCGCCGCCGAGCCACCGACCCGCCGCCCCTGCCGCCGACGGGCCCGTGCGCCGCGGCGCGCCCGTGCGCTATACAGAGGGCGGCCAGCGGGCGGACGCACCCCGACGCGTCCCCCGAAGCACCGCCGCCGTCCGGCGGCGACCGACCCCCGGGAGCAGCCCGTGCGCGCAGCGATCCTGCGAGAGACCGGACAGGACACCCTGGACGTCCGCGACGACGTCGAAGCGGTCGGCTTCGGACCGGGCCGGGTCCGGGTCCGGATCCGGGCCGCCAGCCTCTGCCACTCCGACCTGTCCGCGATGGCCGGGGTGCTGCCGCAGCCCGCCCCGTTCGTGCCCGGCCACGAGGGCGCCGGCGAGGTCGTCGAGGTCGGCGAGGGCGTGTCCGGCCTGGCCCCCGGCGACCGGGTGGTGCTCTGCTGGATGCCCCCGTGCGGCCACTGCCCCGCCTGCCGGGCCGGCCGCAGCCACCTGTGCGTCGCCTCGCTCCGCCGGCTCGCCACCCCGACCTTCCGGCTCGCCGACGGCACCGACGCGTACGGCTTCTACAGCACCGGCGCCTTCGCCGAGGAACTCGTCGTCGCCGCCGACAGCCTGCTCCCCGTCCCCGCCGACCTGCCCTACGAACTCGCCGCGCTGATCGGCTGCGGCGTCACCACCGGGCTCGGCGCCGTCGTCAACACCGCGAAGGTGGAAGCCGGTTCGACGGTCGCGGTGATCGGCGCGGGCGGCGTCGGCATCGCCGCCGTCCAGGGCGCCCGGATCAGCGGCGCCGCCCGGATCACCGTGGTCGACCCGGTCGCCTCCCGGCGCGAGCGGGCCCTCGGCTTCGGCGCCACCGAGGCCATCGCCCCCGAGGAGCTCAAGGCCGCCGCCCGCGCCCTGCCCGCCGGCGGCTACGACCACGTCTTCGAGGCCGTCGGCCGCGCCGCCACCGTCCGGGCCGGCTACGACGCGGCCCGCCGCGGCGGCGCGGTCGTGGTGATCGGCGCCGGCGCCAAGGACGACCAGGTCTCCTTCAGCATGGGCGAACTCTTCTTCAACGAGAAGCGCCTGCTGCCCTCGATGTACGGCGGCGGCGACGTCCGCCGCACCGCCGACCTGGCCGTCACCCTCTGGCGCGCCGGACGGCTCGACCTGGCCGGCATGATCACCCACCGCCTGCCGCTGGAGCGCGTCAACGAGGCGGTCGCCCAGATGCGGGCCGGCGAGGCGCTGCGCACCGTCCTGCTGACGGACTGAAACCCCCCGGGCCGCCCCGGGCCGGACGGACGACGCCCCCGGTTCCGGTCAGGACGGTGACGGGAACCGGGGGCGTCGGCGGTGCGGTGCTGGTCTCTCCTCCGGACGGCAGGCCGTCAGCGGCGGTGGCGGCCGTGCGGGTCCGCCTCCGGCGCGTCGTCGTTGGCGGTGCCGCCCCGGTGCCGACCGTGCGCCCCGCCGTCGGCGGTCTCGTCGGCGCCCGGCGCGCGGTGGTCGTGCTCGGTGGTGTCGTCGATGGACTCGGACATCAGGTCAGTCTTCTCCGTGCGAAAGATTGCGGACTGCGGTCAACGCTGCCGGCGGAACCCGGGCAGCAGACAACCGGCCGCCCTCGCGGCGACCCGTACGGGGCCACGACAACGGCCGAATCGGATACGGAGCCTACCGAAACCCCCCGTCACCGCGCGGAGAACCTCCGATCGGCCGGGAAATCAGGAAACCCGGGAACCGCCCGGGGCCCGCAGGGCGTCCACCGCCAGCGCCGCCCACCCCGCGGCCGCCGCGAACCCGCCGACCGGGAGCCGCCCCGCCGCCGCCAACTGCCCCGCCGTCCCCAGCACGGTCAGCTCGACGGCCGCCAGCAGCAGCACCGCCTGCCCCGCCGTCCGCACCGGAACCCGCAGGTCGAACGGCCCCGGCTGCGCCGCCGCCCGCACGAACAGCCGCACCAGCACCAGCCCCGGCAACAGCCCGACGAAGAACGCCCCCGCCAGCCACGGCGACAGCACCCCCAGCCCCAGCACCGCACCCCCCGAAGCGGCCAGCGCCGTCACCACCCCCGGCCGCCTGCCGTGCCGCCGCCCCAGCGCCGCGGCCCCCGCACCCAGCGCGACCAGCACCGCCGCCCCGCCGACCGCCCACCACTCCGGACGGTCCGTCAGCACCCCGCCCGCCACGCCCGGCAGCGCCAGCTTCACCGCCGCCCCCAGCCCCGGCGCCACCGCCGCCACCGCCGGACCGGACCCGCCGAACCGGGCCGGACCGCCCGTCAGCACCGGTGCCGCAGCCGCCGTTGCCACCGTCGAACCGTGCACGAGAACCCCCGGAGGAAGAGAAGAGGAGAGGAAGAGGAACGCTCAGGCCGGACGGCCGGTGCGCAGGAAAGCCGCCAGCAACTCGTGCAGCACCGCCGAACCCTCCTCGGCGAGCAGCTCGTGCCCCGCCCCGGCCGCCTCCACGTACCGGAAGTCGACACCCTCCAGCCGCCCCAGCCGCAGCAACTCGTGCCGCAGCGCCCGGGACTGGCCCACCGGCACCACCTCGTCCCGGTCGCCGTGCACCACCAGCAGCGGCGCCGTCAACAGCGGAGCCACCCGCAGGACGTCGCGCGGACCCCGGGCGTCGGCGACCTCCAGGTCACCGCCCAGCCGGGCGGTCAGCGCCCGGACCGACGGACCGGCCTCCGCCAGCAGCCGGCGGCCGGACAGGAACGGCGCCACCACCGCGCACCGGGCCACCGACCCGGCCGGGGCGTGCGCCGCCGCCAGCAGCGCCAGGAACGCCCCGTAGCTCACCCCGAACAGCGTCGGCGGCTCCAACCCCAGCGCCGCCCGCTGCCCCGCCACGCCCTCCAGCAGCGCCAGCACGTCCTCCAGGTCCGGGCCGCCCCACGCGCCGTTGACCGCCGCCGCGTACTGCGGGCCGTACCCCGTCGAGCCGCGCTGGTTCGGGGCCAGCACCGCCGTGCCGTCCGCGGCGATCCGCTGCAGCGCCGGATCGAACTCCAGCCGCCAGGCGTCCGCCGGACCGCCGTGCAGGGCCAGCACCAGGTGCGGCGCCGACAGCCACGACTCGCCGCCGTACACCACCGCCTCGACCGGACCGGCCGGACCCGCCAGCTCCAGGCACTGGGCCGACCGCCACCGGCCGCCGTCCCCGGGCCCGGCCGACCCGTCCAGCCGCCAGCCCACCGGCTCCGCCCCCGCCGCCGCGGTACCCGAACCCGCCTGCGGCGCACCGCCGTTGAGCGGAGCCAGGGCCAGCGGCAGCGCCATCGGGGCACTCCCCGCGAGCGGCTCGGCGGCCAGCAGCGCCGCGACGTCCAGGGTGGCCAGCGCGGCCGGGCGGTCCGGCGCCGAGTACGGCATCCGCAGGCCCGCCGCCGACCAGTGCCCGACCCCGCCCCACCGCCCCGGCGGCACCGGCAGCGGCCGCAGCCGCCGCTCGCCCGCCCGCCACAGCACCAGCGCGGACGCCGCACCCTGGTCCACCTGCAGCACCACCTGCGGCTCCTCGCCCGGCCCCCGGCCCGGCGCCGCCGCGACCGGCCGCAGCAGCCGCCCCGGCTGGTGCAGGCAGTCCGGGAACCGCACCGGCTCCGCGCCGCCGATCAGCGCCCAGCCCAGCCGGTCCACACCCGGGGCGTCGCTGCGCAGCATCCCGAAACCCGACGCCGGGTCGAACAGCACCAGCCGGTCGTTGCTCTCCTCGCCCAGCTCCAACAGCGGTGTGGTGACGCCCAGTTCGAGATCCAGCACGACCGTCTTCAACCGCCCCCCGGCCAACCGGTCCAGCGCCAGCAGCCGCCCCGCCGCATCCAGCCACACCCCGCCGCCGCACAGCCCCGGCAGCTCCGCGACCGCCCGCGGCGCGGACCCGTCCGCGGCCAGCAGCCACACCGAGGTCACCGGCCGGGCGTCCGTGCCCAGCAGCACCGCGACCGGCTCCGCCGCCGACGCCGCCACCGACGTTGCCGACGTTGCCGACGCTGCTTCCGGCAGTGCGAGCAGCCGCAGCGCCGGCAGCCGCACCGGCGCCAGCAGCACCTCCGGCTCCCCGGCCGCCAGCAGCAGCACCGCGTGCCCCTCCCCGTCCGGCCGGCACACCAGCACCCGTCCGTCCGGCAGCGCCAGCACCTGCGACCGCAGGTCCTCCGCCGACGCCAGCCCGGTCGGCACGGCCGGACCGTCCCCGGGTAGCCGCCAACTCTCCGGGTACCACCCGCCGTCGGCCCCGGCGGCGAGGCACGCGGCGTGCGAGCCGTCACCGGCGAAAGTGAAGCCGAACCGCCGCAACGCGAGGTGCACGGTCTGCGTGCTCATCGGGAACCTTTCGGCGAGGGAGGGGGAGGGGGAGGGGGAGGGTGCTCTTCGGGTGCTTTCCGGGCGCTTTTCGGGGGCTCACTCCTCCGGGAGCGACCACAGGCGGGGGGCGCCGTGGCGCAGCCGCAGCAGGAAGGCGAGCGGGCCGGCCGTGCCGGTGGCCCAGCCGGTGCCGCCGGCGTCCGGGAGGAGCAGCAGGCCGTGCCGGAGGGCGGCGCGGGCGGCGATCAGGGCGGCGAGCCGGTGGGCGCCCTGCCGGAAGCGGCCGCGGCCGGTGGCCCCGGCCAGGTCGAGCAGGTACTCGCCGTCCCCGGCCAGGCCGTGGCAGGCGCCGGTGCCACAGTGCCAGCGGTCGTCCAGGACGGCCTGGCCGGCGGCCAGCGCGAGGTCGCGGGCGGCCTCGTCGCCGGTGGCCCGCCAGTACCGGAGCAGGAAGGCGCCGACGCCCGCCGCCCCCTCGCAGCCGTGGGCCAGCCGGACGTGGCCGGGGTCGTCCGGGTGGCGGGGCCAGCGGGCGGCCGGCCCGTCCCGGCGGACGGTGGCGGCCAGGGTGCGGGCGGCGCGGTCCGCCCCGGCCCGGGCGTCCCGGGCGGTGGCGGCGTGCCCGGGCCGCCCGTCGGCGGCCAGGACGGTGGCGGCGGCGAGCAGGAAGGCGCCGATCCCGGCGACCCCGTCGGCATGGCCGAGCCGGGCCGTACCGGCCGTCGCGGAGTCGAAGTCCGCCGGCACCGGCCAGAGCGTCCCGCCCGGCCCGTCCTGGGCGGCGGCCAGCAGCTCGCGCACGCAGCGGGCCGCCCGGTCGAGGAACAGCCGGGCCCCGGTGGCGCGGTACGCACGCAACTGGACGAGCCCCGCGCCGGCCGCCCCGTGGGCGAGACCGGGAGCGGGACAGCCGAGCGGGACCCGGGCCGCGAGCCCGGCCGCCCGCTCGGCCAGACCGGGGTCGCCGAGGGCGGCAGCCGCGTCGAACAGGGCCCAGGCGGTACCGGAACGGCCGTAGTACAGACCGGGCAGGACGACCGGCTCGGCGGCGCACCGGCGCTCGACCCAGGCGGCAGCCACCGCGGCAGTGGCCCGGGCCCGGTCACGGGCGGGCCCGGGCAACGCCGCGGTGCCCGCCGCCCAGGCGAGCAGGGCTAGCACACCGGCCGCACCGTGCTGGACGTTGCACGGATCGGTACGCAACCCCTCGGGGCCGGTCGGCCAGAGCCGGTCGGAACGGTGCGGGGCGGCGCAGTGGGCGAGGTGGCGCAGCCCGTCGTGCAGCAGCCGGTCCAGCGAAGGCGGGACGACCGGTGCGGCCGGCCCGGGCGCAGGCTCGGCAGCCAGAGCGGCCCGAACCCGCACCGGGCCCCACCACCGGCCGCCGCCCGGGGCCCACAGCCCGCGAACCACCGGAGCGAGCCGCCGGGCAGTACCACCGGCACGGACGGCCAACTCCAGCAGACGGTCGGCCGGCTGCGACGGGAAGCCCGCCGGGGCGGGCCCCCGCCCTCCGGCGGCCCAGCCGGCTGCCTGCTCCTCTGCCGTCGGCCGGGCCGCTCGCGCTTCGGCTTCGGCCCTCGGCCAGGTCGTGTGTCCTTCGGCCTCCGGTCCGGTCTCCCGGCCCTCGGCCGTCAGTCGGCTTCCTCGCCTCTCCACTGCCCGACCGGCCCCCCGCCGCCCACCCGCTGGCCAGGTCTCCGGCGCCTCGGCTGTCCGGCCGGGCTCTTGCGCCTCGGTGGTCGGGCCGGTCCTTCGCTTCTCGGCCACCGGTTCGGCCGTTTGCCGTTCGGCCGCCCGGCCGGGCTCTTGCTCCTCTGCCGTCGGCCGGGCCGCTCGTGCTTCGGCCCTCGGCCAGGTCGTCTGTCCTTCGGCCTCCGGTCCGGTCTCCCGGTCCTCGGCCGTCAGTCGGCTTCCTCGCCTCTCCACTGCCCGACCGGCCCCCCGCCGCCCACCCGTCGGCCAGGTCTCCTGCGGCTCTGCTGCCCGGCCGACTGCTTGCCTCTCGGCCCTCGGCCCGATCTCTCGTTCCCCGGCCGCCGGCCGGGTTCCTTGCCTCTCGGCGGTCCGACCGGTCGTCCGCGCTTCGGCTGTCAGCCCGTCCTCTTGCCCCTCGGCTGCCGGCCCGGCGGGCGGTCGTGGCGGCAGGTGGCCGGTGGCGAGCAGGAAGTACAGCCCGCCGAGGGCGGACAGGTCGGGTGCGTCGGCGTCGGCGCCGGTGGTGGCGGGGGTGGCGCCGCGCAGGCTGGTCAGGCAGGGGCGGCCGTCCGGGGTGACCAGGACGTGGCCGGGGGCGAGGCCGGGCAGGGCGACTCCGTGGTGGTGGGCCCGTTCGACTAGGTCGAGCAGGGCGAGGGCGAGCGGGCCGGCCTCGGTCCACGGGACGCCCGGGGTGCCGTCGGGGCGCAGCCGGTCGGCCACCCAGTCGTGCAGGGGGCGGCCCGGGAGCCGTTCCTGGACCAGGAACAGCGCGTCCGGCCGTTCGACCAGGGCGTGCACCCGGGGCGTGAGGCCGCTGCCGGTGAGCCGGTCGAGCAGGGCGGCCCGGCGGCGCAGTTCGGTGCGGGCGTCGGTGCCGGTCCGGTCGACCTCGATGTGGGCCCGGGCCTGGGTGACCACCACTTCCGCGCCGGTGGTTCGGTCGGTGCCGAGGAACACCCCGCCCCCGGCGTCGTGCCGCAGCGCGCCGGCCCGGGCCCAGCGGCCGCCGAGCAGGCCCCCGCCGCCCCCGCGCCGGGTGCCGGGCCCGGGCTGGGAGGGCACCCGGACGCCGGCCGGCACCGGTCTGCCGCCGGTGGCCGATCCCGCCCCCTCGACGGGGTCGGCCACCCAGGGCGGTCGGCGGCCGGGCCGGTCCTCGACCAGGTCGCCGCCGGGGGTGCGCAGCACCGGACGGTAGACGCCGTCGTTGCCGAGCACCGGTCGGGCCGCGGACGCGCCGTAGCGGTAGTGCACCAGGCTGCCGGGCCGGTACGGCCGGGCGGTGGGAATCACCGGTCCGGGCATTCCGGTGGTGGCCAGGTGGAGTTCCGCGGCGAGCCGCCGGAATTGTTCTTCGCCGCCGGGGCGGACGGTGATGAATTTCCCGGACGATTCCATTGCGCAGTCGTGCGCGTTGATGCCGTGCAGAATTCCCCGGTCGGCGGCGAAGTCGAACGGGCACGGGTCGTCGGCGACGGCCGCGGCGACCGCGGACAGCACCTCGAAGGCCACCGAGGAGGCCGCCCCGACGTGCAGCTCCCAGCCCTGGGCGGGGGGTTCGCGGCCGGGCGGCCGGACCGTGCACCAGGAGCCCTCGACCGCGACCGTCCAGTCGCCGCCGCCT
Source organism: Kitasatospora sp. NRRL B-11411 (assembly GCF_000721345.1). NCBI lineage: Bacteria > Bacillati > Actinomycetota > Actinomycetes > Kitasatosporales > Streptomycetaceae > Kitasatospora > Kitasatospora sp. NRRL B-11411. The sequence continues at coordinate 41,156 of NZ_JOGH01000048.1, forward strand.
CCCCGGGCCCTGCTGCCGGCCACGGCCGCCCGTGCCACCTCCACCAGCGCACCGTCCGCACCCGGCGCGCCGTCGACCGGACCCGGCCCCCCTGTCCTGCGCAGCGGTGTGTCCGCCCCCATGTGCTCCACACCCCTTCGCGGTGGACTCGACCGAACGGTCTGCGGAAGTCACGGGAGCCCCGGCGGCGCCCACCGAATTCCCGGTGGGAATTCCGGCCGGTCGCTTTTCCCCGACCCCTGTCGACCCCCCTGGTCGAGTAACTCGGCCGAGTAACTCCCGTTTGCAGGACTAGAAGTTACTTTCGGGGCGGGTGTGACTCAACACCGGCCGGGTCACTTCACTCTTAAGGGTGATCGGGTGGGCTTTTCGAATGCGCGCGGCCCGGAACGTCCGGCCGCCCGGCGCCCGGTCCGCCGTCGCCCGCCCCGCCCCGGCGGCCCGCGACGGCCCGGCCGGGGCCGCCGACGCCGGGTTGACGCGCAGGTGTACGACGGCGGCGGCCGGTCCGCACCCGGGAGCGGGACCGGGCCGGGCCGTGGCACGCGGTAGTCTCGACAGGTGCCGAAACTGTCCGACGTCATCGCCGTGCTCGAAGAGGTCTACCCCCCGCAGTGGGCGGAGTCCTGGGACGCGGTGGGCCTGGTCTGCGGCGACCCCGGGGCGGAGGTCCGCCGGGTGCTGTTCGCCGTCGACCCCGTGCAGGCGGTCGTGGACGAGGCCGTCGAATGGGGCGCCGACCTGCTGGTCACCCACCACCCCCTCTACCTGCGCGGCACCACCACGGTCGCCGCGACCGGCTTCAAGGGCCGGGTCGTGCACACCCTGATCAAGCACGACATCGCCCTGCACGTCGCCCACACCAACGCCGACCACGCCGACCCGGGCGTCTCCGACGCCCTCGCCGAAGCCGTCGGACTCAAGGTCACCGGCCCACTGGTCGCCGACCCGACCGACCCGGCCGGCCGCCGGGGCAGCGGCCGGATCGGCGAACTCCCGCAGCCCATGACGCTGGCCGCCTTCGCCGCCCAGGTCGCCGCCGGACTGCCCGCCACCGCCGCGGGCGTCCGCGCCGCCGGCGACCCCGAGCGGACCGTCCGCAAGGTCGCGGTCTGCGGCGGCTCCGGCGACTCCTTCCTGGCCGAGGCCCGCAAGGCCGGCGTGGACGCCTACGTCACCGCCGACCTGCGGCACCACCCGGCCTCCGAAGCCGTCGAGGCCGCCCCGGTCGCCCTGGTCGACGCCGCGCACTGGGCCACCGAGTGGCCCTGGCTGCGCCTCGCCGCCCGCGAGCTCACCGACCGCGCCGACCGGCGCGGCTGGCCGCTGGAGACCCGCGTCTCCACCCGGGTCACCGACCCGTGGACGGCGCACGCGCCGATGCCGTACGCCCCCTGACGCCCCCGACACCCCGCCGAACCAACTCAACAGGAGCCCTGCCGCGTGAACGCCGCGCCCGCCGACCAGATCCGCCTGCTCGACCTGCAGGCCATCGACTCCCGCCTCGACCAGCTGGCCCACCGGCGCCGCACCCTGCCCGAGCACGCCGAGATCGACAAGGCCGCCGCCGACCACACCGCCCTCAAGGACCTGGTCGTCGCCGCCCAGGCCCAGCTCGGCGACACCACCCGCGAGCAGACCAAGGCCGAGGCCGACGTCGAGCAGGTCCGCTCCCGGGCCGCCCGCAACCAGCAGCGGATGGACTCCGGCGCGGTCACCTCCCCCAAGGACCTGGAGAACCTCCAGCACGAGAACGCCTCGCTGGCCAAGCGCCAGGGCGACCTGGAGGACATCGTCCTGGAGGTCATGGAGCGCCTGGAGTCCGCCCAGACCCGGGTCACCGAACTGACCGCCCGCCTGGAGCACTCCGCCGTGGTCGTCGCCGAGGCCGAGGGCCGCCGGGACGCCAAGTTCGCCGAGATCGACGCCGAGGCCGACAAGGTCCGCCGCGACCGCGAGGCCGTCGCCAACGTCATCCCCGCCGACCTGATGAAGGTCTACCTGCGCCTGCGCGAGCAGCAGGGCGGCGTCGGCGCGGCCCGCCTCTACCAGCGCCGCTGCGAGGGCTGCCGCACCGAGTTCTCGATCACCGAGTTCAACGCGATCAAGGCCGAGCCCGCCGACAAGGTGCTGCGCTGCGAGAACTGCGGCCGGATCCTGGTCCGCACCGGCGAGTCGGGCGTCTGACCGGATGACGGGCGCCAGGTACGTCGTCGAGGCCGACGGCGGCTCCCGGGGCAACCCGGGGCCGGCCGGCTACGGCGCGGTGGTCCGCGACGCCGACACCGGGCAGGTCCTGGCCGAGGCCGCCGAGTACCTCGGCCACACCACCAACAACGTCGCCGAGTACCGCGGCCTGATCGCCGGCCTGCGGGCCGCCCGCGACCTCGACCCGGACGCCCGGGTCGAGGTCCGGATGGACTCCAAGCTGGTCGTCGAGCAGATGTCCGGCCGCTGGCAGGTCAAGCACCCCGCGATGCGGCCGCTGGCCGCCGAGGCCCGCGGCATCCTCCCGGCCGGGAACGTCACCTACGAGTGGATCCCGCGCGAGCGGAACAAGACCGCCGACCGGCTCGCCAACGAGGCGATGGACGCCGGTCGGCAGGGCCGCCAGTGGGAACCCGCCCAGGCCGCCCCGGCCCCGGAACCCGCGGTGTCCGCCCCGGCCCCGGAGCCCGCCGTGCCCCCGGCCCCGGCGGGCTGGGCCGCGCCCGCCGACCTCGGCACCCCCACCACGCTGGTGCTGCTGCGGCACGGCGAGACCCCGCTCACCCCGCTCAAGCGCTTCTCCGGCAGCACCGGCAGCGACCCCGGCCTGTCCGAGAAGGGCCGCTGGCAGGCCGAACGGGCCGCCGAGTCGCTGGCCGCCCGCGGCACCGTGCAGGCCGTGGTGGCCTCCCCGATGCTGCGCACCCGGCAGACCGCCGAGGCCACCGCCCGCCGGCTCGGCCTGGAGGTGCGGATCGAGGAGGACCTGCGCGAACTCGACTTCGGCGCCTGGGAGGGCCTCGGCTTCGCCGAGGTGATGGAACGCCACCCCGCCGACCTCACCACCTGGCTGGGCTCCGCCGACGCCAAGCCCACCGGCAGCACCGAATCGCTCAGCACCCTGGCCCGCCGGGTCGCCCGGGCCCGCGACCGGATCCTCCAGCAGTACACCGGACAGACCGTGCTGGTCGTCTCGCACGTCAGCCCGATCAAGACCCTGGTCCGCCTGGCCCTGGGCGCCCCGCCGGACTCCGTGCACCGGATGGAACTCTCCGCCGCCTCCCTCTGCGCCGTCCAGTACTACCGCGACGGCAACGCCTCGCTCCGACTGCTCAACGACACCTCGCACCTGCGCTGAGCGGCCCCGAGGGGGGCGGGGCGGACGTCCGTCAGTTGACGAACGTTCATCGACTGACGGACATTCGGTGCGCGGACCGAGATCAAGACGTTGACGAACGTCCGGCAAGCGACGAACGTCGGTCAGTGGACGTCCGTCACCACCACGTCCAGCTGCCACGGCTTGCGCTCGGTGCCGCGCGCGGAGACCTCCACCCGGTGGCCCAACTGCTCCAGCGCGTCCACCAGTTCGCCCGGCGTGCCCGGCTCCAGGCCCGCCACCAGCAGGTCGCGCACCAGCCGGCCCTTGGTGGCCTTGTTGAAGTGCGAGACCACCGAGCGCTTCAGCACCCCGTCCACCTCGCGCTCCTGCAGCACCCGCACCGTCACCGTCCGGCCCGCGAGCGCCCCCGAAGGCTTCCACGCCGCCGCGTACGCCGAGCTGCGCAGGTCCAGCACCGGGCCGTCCGCGACCTCGGGCAGCGCCCCGTCCAGCACGCCCCGCCAGTACGGGCCGAGCGCGCCCAGCGGGGGGAGCTTGACGCCCATCGAGCAGCGGTAGGGCGGGATCCGGTCGCCGATCCGGACCGCGCCCCACAGGCCGGAGAAGACCAGCAGCGAGCGTTCGGCCCGGGCGTACGCGGCGTCGTCCAGCTTGGTCAGGCCCAGGTTGTCGAACAGCACCCCGGTGTAGACCTCGCCCGCCGGGCGGGCCCCCGCGGTGAGCAGGGCCGCGTTCTTGCCGATCTCGCCGCGCAGGCCCTTGCTCAGCCCCAGCACCTCGGCGGCCCGCTCGGCGTCCCCGGCGCACAGCTCGACCAGCGCGGTGAGCGCCTTGTGCCGGGCCCCGGTCAGCCCCGGCAGCGACAGCCGCTCCAGCTCCACCGGCGCACCCGCCTGCGGCGCGGCCTTCCCCTCCGACGGCGGCAGCAGAACCAGCACGGCGACACCCCTTCAACAACCTGTAGCACCCGGACCCGTCCACCCTAACGACCCGCCCGCCCCCGCCCCGCAT